>JASHWA010000097.1 GCA_030044325.1 Bryobacteraceae bacterium | reverse complement strand
ATCGTCGAAACTGCTCTGTATGTCGATGACGTTGGCCGCTCAGCGGGGTTCTATCGCGATCTTTTCGGCTTTGAGACGATGCTTGAAGACAGAGAATTGTGCGCATTCGCGGTTCGGGGACCTGCCGTGTTGCTCTTATTCAAAAAGGGAACACGCCTCCAGCCGTTCCTCACTCCGGGCGGCGCGATTCCCACCCATGATGCTTCCGGCCGGATGCACGTCTCCTTCAAAATTTCGCCCGAATGTCTCGATGATTGCCGGCAGGAGCTCGAATCGCGCGGCATCGCCATAGAAAGCCGCGTCGATTGGCCGCGTGGAGGAACCAGCCTATATTTTCGCGATCCTGATCAGCATCTGATCGAGCTGATCACGCCGGGCGTGTGGCAAAACTACTGAAATTCACTTTAACCACCACCCCAGCGCATCCGAAGCCGCGGTAAAAAAGCTTTCCTCCCCCGGAGCGGCCGCCTTCGGGTCTTGCGTCCACGCTCCCGACGGCTGGTAGGAAGGATCGTGATAGACCCACACTTGTCCCGCGCTCGCGCCGGCCAGAATCGGCGCCGAGGCGGTACACTCGTAATCGTCGTTTTCAACCGTAAAACGCATCCGGTTATGATCCACCGTCCCGGCGTCCACGAACGGCTTTCCAGCAACCGGTTCGGCCGAAAAAAAGAACCCGCCGCGCCCGGGGATGTAGAACATGACGAACCTCCCGGCGACCGCGCTTGGGGGCGGAGCTCCGGAAATCAGGTTGCCCTTGAGAAACACGCGCAGTCCCGCCAACCGCATCGCGCCCGATTCGGCATTCTGATTCATCTTCACTCGAATCGCGTCGCTCACCTCCAGACCCATCCCCGGAATTTCGAACAACGCGAGCGTCGCGCTCTGGCCCGACTCAAGAGGACCCAGTGCGTGATCCGAGGAAAGCGTCGGCACCGGCTTTCCGCCGTCCGCATCGGGATATCGCGCCGCAAATTCGTCCTCCACCGGCTTCGCCGTCGCGCTGAGCGTTTCGCCGGAGGGCGACAAATCGACCTCCAGCTCATAAGCGTAAACGGCGAGATGATTTTGATCGTGAAAAATTCGATAAAAACTGTTTCCTGAGGCCCGCACGATCTCCACCGTGAGCTGTTCCTGCCCGGTCGGATGGCCCAAATCCGCCGTCCATTCAATCTGGACGCCATTGCTGACCGTAATCGTAGTCGACGTCTGTCCAAACGCCGCCAGCCCGCCGAAAACGATGAGCACCGCGTCCTTCACGCCTCTATTATCGCCCCGCGTGCGTTGCCTCCAGAAAACACACGCATTCACTTGTCGCCTTAGTACCGCAACTCCTTACATTAGGACCCTAGTACTGGTCGCAAGCAGTACCCCTTACCTCTGCACTATTGGTACCTACGCCCTAATGACATAGGTGCGGTTTGATCGATATAAACGATTGATGGGTTCGGTACGTATAGCCATCTTCGGTCGTTGTTGCACGCTCGCCGTGCGCTACTCCGGGACGCGCAGGTATATCGTCGCGGATCGAAACCGCAATGTGCTGGCCCCGCTGAAATCGCCCGACGATGTCCAGCGCGAGCTGATCAACCTGCGCAGGCAGCCGGGAGGCGCCGAATGAAATCCAAACGACCGGTCAAGCATTCGCGACGTGAGCGCGGCAACTCGGTAGTCGAGGGTGCGCTCGTGTTCCTGCCGTTTTTCGCCATGATTTTCGGCATCGCCGATTTTTCCATGGCGCTGTTCATCACCGGCGCGTTCCAGGAAGCCTCGCGCGACGCGGCGCGTTTCCTCACCACCTACAACCTGACCTACAACGGAACCACGTACACGTCGCAGACCGCCGCCGCCAAGGCCATCGTGTACTCGGAATCGTTCGGATTCATCAACGCCACCAACGACGCCGCCCATGATTACGTCCAGGTGAACTATTATTTCCCCAACAATCTGACCACCCCCGCCACTTGCGCGACCAATTGCGATTACACCTGGACCGACAGCAACGGCAACACCTACACCATTCAATACGACAATGCGCCCGGCGACGTCGTCGAGGTGCGCGTGGTCGGCTATCCCTGGAACTGGATGGCCCCGATGCCGGGATTCTATCCGGGTAAGTCCATCAACCTGGGCGCGGACGCCGTCGACATCCTCCAGGGACTTCCCTCGAACCTGACCGCGCCGCCGGCGCCGTAATCCACAAGGAGAATGCGAGATGACCCCAAAAAACAGCAGAGCGCGCGGCAACATGATCGTCGAATTCGCCGCTGTCGCCTGGATTCTGCTTTTTCTGCTGGCCGGGTCGTTCGACGTGGGGATGACGCTCATCCGCTCGCTGCAAGCCTCGGAGTTGGTCCGCAACGCCGCCATTCTTCAGGTCGACGATGTGGTTGCGCCCACCGACAGCGTGGATCTCTCGCTCCTGTCGACACAGGAAATCCTGCTGCGCACCGCGCCCAGCCTGGGACTGGGCATGCCCACCACCTACGCTCCGAATCCGAGCGGCACCGGCGTGGTGATTCTCAGCAAGATCCTGAATGTCGGCCCCATCGAGTGCAGCACTGGAGTCAGCGACTTCGACGGCACCACGGCGACCTGTCCCAACCTGGGCAGCTACGTGATCGCGCGCCGCGTCGTGTTCGGCAATACCGCGCAGGGAACCAGCACCTTCGGAAATCCCTCCGATACGCCCAATAACGAAGGCAACTTGACCGCCGCGCAGATCTGCCTCGATACCGGCAACCAGATTTCTTCTCCGCTGCCGAGCTACATCACGAGCACCATCGGCGAGGACGAGTTCACGGTGGTCACCGAGCTCTTCGTCAACACCAGCAACATGAGCCTGTTCAATTTCGCCACCGCGAATAACATTTACATGCGCAATTTTTCTTAAAGGTTTAACGGGAGGGGGATTCTATGCAACAGCGCACAGCTTCTAAATTTCGGGAACGCGGCATGGCGGTCATCGTCACCGCGATCACGCTTCTGTTCCTGGTCCCGCTGGTGGGCCTGGCGATCGACGGCGGTCTGGCCTTCATCGTGAAGGCGAGAATGGGAGCGGCGCTCGATTCTGCCGCGCTGGCCGCAGGCCGCGGCCTCACCACCGGCACCACGCAGAGCGCGGCCGCGTCAGCCGCAACGACCGCGGCCCTAAACTTCTTCTCCGCTAATTTTCCGCCCGGCTATCTCAATACCAGCTACGTGAGCCAGACCGCTTGCGGCGGATCGGGCGAGTCCGCCTGCTCCGGAACGCCCAGCGGAGGGTACGAGACCTGCAACGCCGAAGTCTGCGCCACCTTCACGCCCAATTCCGTGGGAACGCTTTCCATCACCGTGACCGCGACGATCAGTTCCCCCACGTATTTCATGAAATGGATCGGCGTCAATTCACTCCCGGTTTCGGCGGTGGGGCAGGCAACCCGGCCGAACCTGGTGATCGCGCTGGTGCTCGACACGTCCTATTCCATGGGCCCCGGACGCAACACCTCGGGAATGCCGACGAGCATCAACTATACGACCGACACCTCCTGCGATGCGATCGTCTATAACGCTTGGCAATTCGTGCAGAACTTCAGTGCGTTCGATACTGTGGGTTTGGTTACGTTCGACAGCCAGGTGAGCTTGGCATACGCACCCTCGACCAACTTCAAGCAGACCGGCTCGGGCAGCATGGAGCAGGCGCTCGGGAATATTTCGTGCGGCTCGAACACCAACACTCCGGCCGCGCTGGCGATGGCCGCTTCGGTGCTCAACTACGTCAATCAGCCGCAGGCGCTCAATCATATCGTGATTTTCACGGACGGTGTGGCGAATGGAGTCAACTCGTCGGCATTCCCGCTGCGCACCTCGGCGCTGGTCGGCGGCGCGACCGACTATCGCATGTCGCCGGGCACCGCGAGATCGGGCGACTCCAACCCCACCCCGCGCGCAGGCACTTCCGGAAGTTGCGGCGACACTTCGGGTCAGACGCTGTGCGACATGGCGTCGTGCGTAACTTCGGGAACCACCATGCAGGGCATACTCGGGCAAGGAAACGGCTTTTCGACCGCGGGGGGAAATGTCAGTCTGCAACAGGCTTTCGCGACGAACTACCCTTACACGGGCACCGTCGGCAGCGGCGACGCATCGCCCTCACTGCCGTCGGGTTGCGCGTCGTGGAGCGCTGCCATCGCCTACATCCCCACCACAGACCGGTTCGGAAACAGCACCTCGGGCCTGTGGAACAACGTCGTCGAGCAGGTCAACCCCAGTACCGCGCCGTCGAACGCGCCGATGAGCCCTCAAAACCTCTCGACGCCGCCGGGAACCAAGAACCTCACCGGTTTGTGGTCCAGCTATACCACCGTCGGAACGAACACGGCCTTCCCCGGCCAGAATCCGAGCAACACGTTCCCGTCGGGGCCGTTCAGCGGCTATTTCCGCAACGATCTCAACAACACGATTGGTATCGTGAGCTTGAACACGGCCTATAACGAGGCCAAACAGATTCAGTCCAACGCGTCGAGCGGAACCAATCCTTCCAATTACTCCAATCCAACTTCCAAGTATTCGGTAACGATCGATGCGATTTATCTCCAGGGCAACGAGACCGACCCCATCGAGCCGTATTTCCTGGAATACGTGTCCAACCAGCAGAATTTGCAGGTGCCGTCGTGCGTTTACACGGCTACGGTCTATCCTTACACGCCGACGTATACTTCGAACCCGAACTTCGTTTCGAGCCAGCCATCGGGACAGTACGTCGCGGTCAGCAGCAGCTCGCAGATGTCCACCGCCTTCGAACAGATCGCCGGATCGCTGCTGCGCGTAACGCAGTAAACCGGCGCTCGCTCGGTTCCGCCTATACGAGACGCGATCGCAAGGGTGTCCGCGGCTGCGGGCGGCTACGAAAATCGGGTTCCTTCCCGGAGCTTTCACCGGCTCCTGAGGAATCAACTCTATCAGCGCTACATACAGCACGAAAGAGCACGGCAATCGGCGAAAGCGAAGCGGATGTTACAATAATAAAGATTTCGCAGGCCAGGTAGCTCAGTCGGTAGAGCGCAGCCCTGAAAAGGCTGGCGTCGGCGGTTCGATTCCGTCCCTGGCCACCAC
>JASHWA010000096.1 GCA_030044325.1 Bryobacteraceae bacterium | reverse complement strand
TGGGGATGCTGTGTGCGATGTACGACCTCGACCAGACGCGAGTGGGGCAAAGCATCGCGCGGCGATTCCAAAAAAAGGGCGACGAGGTGGTGCGCAAGAACCTGGATCTGTTCGGCGCCGGCTTCGCGTGGGGCGTCGAGAACCTGGAGTATCGTTTTCGGGTGCCCGCTCAGAGGCTCGCGCAGCCGACGGTGGTGATGAACGGCAACGAAGCGCTGGCTCTGGGAATCATGGCAGCCGGAATCGAGGTGTGCTCGATGTATCCGATCACGCCGGCGACCTCGGTTTCGCATTTCCTGGCCGCGCAGCTCGAAAAAACCGGCGGAATCGTGCATCAGGCGGAGGACGAGATCGCGGCGATCGGTTTCGCGCTGGGCTGCTCGTATGCGGGAAAAACGGCGGTGACGATCACTTCGGGGCCGGGGCTGGCGCTCAAGACCGAGTTTCTGGGGCTGGCGGTGATGGGAGAGATTCCGCTGGTGGTGGTCGTGGTGCAACGGGGAGGACCATCCACCGGACTGCCGACCAAAATCGAGCAGGGCGACCTGCTCGCCGCGCTGTACGCGTCCCCCGGGGACAATCCCAAGATCATCATCGCGCCGGCGACCATCGAGGAATGTTTTCACTTCATCATCACGGCGCGGAAACTGGCGGAGGAGTTTCGCGGTCCGGTGATGGTGCTGTCGGATGCAAACCTGGCCACCGGCCAGCAGCCTTTCCTGAAGCCGAAGACGGAGGCGGCGTGGCTGGCGCCCCCGCTGGACCGGACGCCGTGGGAAGGTTCCGCTGCTCCCTTTGCATGGGACCCGGAAACGGGGCTTTCGCGGCGGCCGATTCCCGGCCAACGCGGCGGCGAGTACATTCTGACGGGGCTCGCGCACGATGAGCATAGCCATGTCGCCTATGAATCCTCGATCAACCAACGCGCCATGCGGATGCGCAGCCGGAAACTCGCGGTCCTCAAGAGCGCGCTTCAGCCGCCGGCGATTCACGGGGATCCGGACGGCGATGTGCTGGTGGTGGGATGGGGATCGACGCTCGGCGCGATCGAAGAAGCGGTCGACCGGCTGCGGGCAGACGGCCTGCGAGTCTCTTCGATTCATTTGCGGTTCTTATCTCCACTTGAACCGGGGCTCAAAGAGATTTTCGGACGGTTCCGCAAAGTGATGACGGTGGAGGTGAACTACAGCGACGATCCCGGCGACCCGTACATCACGCCCGAGTCGAGGCGGTATTCGGCGCTGGCGCAGCTGCTGCGCGCGCACACTCTGGTGGACGTAGACTGCTGGTCGCGGGTGCCCGGGAATCCGATTCCTCCGGGAGCGATCGAGCGGCAACTGCGTCTCGAACTGGGCCGGAAGGGGGAGCCCGCATGCAGGCCCTGAAAAGCGAGTGGGATTTGGAGCCGCACGCGCCGCTACACGTGCTCGAAGATTATTTCGGCGCGCTGCCGCGCTGGTGCCCGGGCTGCGGCGATCACGCCGCGCTGAACGCGGTGCGGCGGCTGGCGCTCGATAAGCAACTCGCGCCGGAGCGAACCGTCGTGGTTTCCGGCATCGGGTGTTCCAGCCGGTTTCCGCATTACATGAAGACCTACGGTTTCCACGGGCTGCACGGGCGAGCCTTCCCGGTGGCGTGCGGGGTGCGCAGCCGCCGGCCGGATCTGCACGTGTTCGTGGTGACGGGGGACGGCGATTGCTGCGCGATCGGGGCGGGGCATTGGATTCACGCGCTGCGCTACAACATGGATCTGACGGTGCTGCTGCTCGACAACAACATCTACGGTCTGACGAAGAATCAGACCTCACCGACGACGCGGATGGGAGAACCTTCGAATACGCATCCGCACGGGGCCGTGCTCGCTCCGCTGAACCCGTTGACGGTGGCTCTGGGAGTGACCAACACCGCCTTTGTGGCGCAGACCGTGGACTGGAACCCGCCACACGTCTACGCGACCATCCGCGCCGCCTACGAGCATCGCGGAACTTCCTTCGTCCGGATTCTTCAGCGCTGCCCGCATTTCAGCGCGCACGTTTTCGATGACGCCATCGAGGATCCTTCGCGCATCCTGCTGATGGAGCACGAAAGAGGAATTCCGCTCGATCCCGCGGTTCGAGAGCGATTTCCGAACCGCCAGACGCACGATCCACACAACCTGGACGCGGCGCGGGCCATCGCCGCGAGAGACGACGTCTACCCGATCGGCCTGTTTTATCGCAAGGAGGATGCGCCGTGCTATGAAGCCTTCACGCAGCAGGGTCTGGCGATGACACAAGCCGAAAAACTCGCGGCGATCGAAGCCGCGATCGAGAGATTCGCGATCTAGCGCCATGCCGACGACATCAGCCGAAGAAATTACGCGCGAGGAGCTGCGCGCATTTCATTTTTCGGGCAGCGGCCTGGAGCGCGCTCGTCCGACGGAAAAAATTCGCCTCGCGGGTCTGGATGGAATTCTGCCGGAGGTCCCGAGGCTGGAGGCCGCGTATCCTCTTTATGCCGCGCCGAACCAGCTTCCCCGGCCGCTGATCGAATTTCCAGGCGTGGACGAGGCCGCCGTCCGCGCTGTGATTGCGCTCATGGGCGACCGGCCGCTGATCGCGGCCGCGGAAGCGCGCGGACACATGGGCCGGGGAGTGGAAGAAGGATGGCTGATCGGATTTCATCCGGACGCGCGGGCATTGCTCTACTGCGCTTTCCTTGCGTTTGCGCGGCGCGGCGCGCAGAAGGCTTTTTCAGCGGAGGTGAAGCGATGCGCCGCGGGCCTCGAAGACCTGCTCGCGATCGACCGCGTCAGCCGGTTGCCGCATTCGGCGGATACGGTCGCCGCATCGCTGGGCACCGCGGCAAGACGTTTTTTGGCCGCGAGCGCGCTGGCGGGGATTTTCGAGCGCCACGGCGGCCGCCACGCGGCGATGGATCCGGCCCGGCGGGAGCGCTGTGAATCGATCTTAGAGGTTCTTCGGAAAGCTCTGGACGATCAACAGCGGGACCCTTTGTTGTGGTTGTTCCATTCGGATGAAGCGCCCGCCGGTGTGGCCGAATTCGGCGCCAGGAGTTGCCGGCACGAGGATAGCTGGGCGGCTGCGATCCAGTTTTGCGAGCAGCGCCTGGCGCAATTCACCGGCATTTTACGCGCGGTTCGCGCGGCGCGGCTCGAAATCGAATCGGCTTTCGATCCCGAGGTGCATTCACCGCTGCTCGATCGTTTGGACTGGCGATCCGCGGAGCCGGAGGAACTGGCCGCGCTTCCCGCGGTGGCGATCATGGAGCGGCCGGCGCAGCTTGCCAGGGTTCCGATGGCTTCCTTCACGCGGCTGATGCGCTCCGGCCTGCCGGTGCAGATGGTGGTGCTGAGCTCCGGGCCGTTCGCGGACGCGGATGCTCCCGATTTCGGGTTTGTGGCGATGGCGCATCGGGCGGCTTTCGTCCTTCAGTCCTCGCTCGCCAGGTGGGATCATCTGGCCGCGGGGCTGGTGGAGATGACGCGGGCTTTGCGTCCCGCGATGGCGATTTTGTCCGGTCCCGCCGCGGGGGAAATTCCTGTGGACGCGTGGGTGGAGACCGCGTTGTACGATCTGTCGCGGGCTTTTCCGCTGTACCGGTACGATCCGGGCCGCGAGGGTGAATGGGCGGAGCGTTTTCAGTGGTTCGATGCGGGCGTGTACTCAGAACTGCGCGCGATTCAAGCAGTCGCTATCTCGAAACGGTTTCGGGATCACTTTCGGCTTATTCCGCCATCGGCGCCGGATCAGGGTCAAATAGAGGCAGCGGAGTATTTCAAATGCGGGGCGCCCGAGGGCGTGCCTTTTGTACCGGCCGGCGATGGTGAAGGCAACCGGTGGCGGGCCGTGTTCACCCGGGAGCTGGCCGATTTCTGCCGGGATCGCGGCCGGGCCGTAGAAATGCTCTCCCGGCTCGCATTCGTTCCGGCAGCGAACAGCACGGCTACAGGTTTCGAAGCGGCACGGCAGGAGGGTGCGGCGGAGGCCTACGCGGTGGTGATGGGGTTGCTCGCAGATCCGGAGAAGCTGGTCGCAAATGCGCGGGGAAACTCTCGCGCCGGGAGCTGATTCCGGCTGTGCGTGAATGCGCGCAGACCACTGCGCGAAAACCGGCACTCGATCGAACCCGCCCACCCGCATCGCCTACCGCCCGTGCAACTTGACTCATTTGCCTCCGTGGCCCCTCACATGCCGTATTCAACTTATCCGCTGAGTCAGATCGCTATTGAGATGCCTTTGAGGAGAGAA
>JASHWA010000095.1 GCA_030044325.1 Bryobacteraceae bacterium | reverse complement strand
TAGGCGTTGCCGTTTTCCGAATCGTAGTATTTCGTCTGCACATTCACGCGCAGCTTAACGGGGATATTGTGTTCGAGCATGCGGGCGATCATGTTGTAGTGCTCGGCCGCAAGGGTGATGGATGGCACCGCGCCGGGGCCGTTATCGCGGCCGGTGACGAAAACCGTTCCGTGCTCGCCGCGGCTGGGCTTTAGGATCACGCCGGCTTCGGCTTCGCGCAGCGCCGCGGCGATTTTCTGCGCCGGCGAGGGCCCCCGACCGCGTCCGCCGCGACCCCGGCCCACGCTGGTCGCATAGGCGGCCGACAGGGGAACGTAATGGGGATCGGCGGGCTGGGGACGGTCCTGGCGGACGAAGTTGGTCATGATGGGATCGGTCATGACGATGGCGCCTTTGAGCGACGCGCGCATGGCATCGACCTGCTCCGGCGATTTTCCGCCGATGAACACGGGCGCGGCGACGATTTCTCCGGCGGTCGAAGGCGACCATCCGTCGGCGTAGGCGATCAGGGGAAGGTAGCGCGGCTCGATCAATTCGACCGTCAGCTTTTCGAGGGTCCATCCGCGGCCGAAGTGCCACGGCTCGAGCCGCGCGTTGCTCAGGCCGTAAGCCGCCAGGCGATCGCGGGCGTACTCGGCGGCGCGCTTGTGGGCGGGCGATGCGGTGAGCCGCGGGCCGATGGCGATGGTGAAGGTGTCGAAAATGGGCTCGGCCTGGGAATGCGCGGTGGCTTCGGCGTGAATTTTTTCGAGCACCGCCGGATCGGGGGGCTGGGCGGAGGCGAGCGCGGCGCAGCATAGAAAAACGATACTTCGGGTCATTGCGAGCTATCGTATCACCAGGAGCGTGTGAAAAGCGGCTAAACCCGCGCCATTCCTGGCGCGGCTCGCAGGCCGACGCCTCAGCGCGAGGCGAGGACCCGGTAGGCGGCGATGGAGGGCTCCTGGCTCACGCCGTCGACGGTGACGGTGCGCAGGAGCGCGTCGAAGTGGGGCATGCGGCCGCTGCGCGAGATCTTTTGAGAGAGCTCGCCGAGGAGCCTGGCGCTGGTGACGAAGTTCGCGGCGCTTTGTTCCGCGCTCGAGGCGGCGCCGCCGATCAGCAGCACGTTTCCGCCGTTGAAGTTGTCGAGGAACGCGACGGCCGAGTAGGATTCCGAACGGCGCGGCTCCATGCGGGGAACGAATTCGGCGGGCTCGCCCGGCTGCGGCGCGGAATTCCTGCCGATGACGCGGCGGTTCTGAAGATCGGAATCCAGGTGGAAATTGAGCCGCGAATCGAACAACTGCGTCCACAAATTGGCGGTGGGGCGCCCGATCAAGATGGTGTGCCCGCGCCCGATTTCGGCGGGCGTGAGATCGCGCGCGTAGCGGATCGTCACGCGGCCGGGAAAATGGTGCGAGATTTCCACGACTCGCAGGGCGGTGCTGAAGCCGTCGAAGGTGGTGTAGCGGCGCTCGGAAAACTCGGGGAACAGCGTGCGGAGACCGCCCGCCGGGTTTTCTCCGGTTTGGTCCCCGGGTGGCGCGCCGTGCAGGTAGGCTTGAAGATCACGGCGGCGGCCGCTGGCTTCCTGAAGCATCGCGAAGGTGTGATCGGGAATGACGATGGTGGTGGTCATTTTGTCGCTGAACATCTGCGACCAGAGCGCGTCGAGCGCGGGTGAGCCGGCGCCGCGGGGGCCGCTTTCTCCGCGCGCCACCAGGATGACCAGGATCGCGACGCAGAAGCTGAGGACGGCCGCGGCGGCGGCGAGCCATACCGCCACAGACTGGCTGAAGCCGTGCGGCGGCGCTTCCGGCTCCTGCGGCGGCCGTTCCAGGAACTCGGGAACATATCCGCCTTTCGGTATGCGGAGCACCAACGGCTCCGATGCGCCTTCGCTGACGAAGTAGGCTTCCAGCTTCTGACGCAGCAGGCGGGCATGCGAGCGAACAATATTATCCTCGTGCGGGTTGTAATCGGGCGTGCGGCCGAACACGCGCTGGCCGATTTTATGTTCGGTGATCTCGGACCATTCGCCAGCCAGAGCGGCGTGGGAGATGTAAACCAGGAACTCGCGCAGCCGCGCCGATTTGGCGAAGCGGCGGCTTTCCACCAGGCGAACCACGAGATCCCATCGCGGATCGGCATCGAACTGCGCTAAACGAGGCGCGGCCATGGAGACAACCGCCATAGGATATAGGAATCGGTCACGTTACACAAGGGGGGTGGTGCAGGTTTGGGATGGGGAACCTCCGCAAATGGCTGATTTAGCGGCGCGGATGGCGGGGATCGGGGCGATTCGATGCTAACGGAGCAGGTGATCCGCGGCTCGCGCTGGTGCTGGGGTTCGAGCGTTGAGAATCACGCACGAAGTCGCGCTTGGTGGAACACTTGTCTCACCGAAAAGGCAGCCCCACAAGGAGCGTGATTCTCGCGCGCGAGCCTGTTACGCGAAATGCTTCAAAGCGGTGCGCGTCCACACTGTAGCGCCGTTTTGGAGACAGGCGATGATCTGGACTTTAGCGCTTTACGCCGCGCTGGTGATTGCGCTGGCCTCGACGATTCTGGCGGTGTCTTACTTGCTCGGACAGAAGCATTCCGAGCCGGCGACGGGCGCGCCGTATGAGTCGGGGATCGAATCGGAAGGCTCGGCTCACGTGCGGCTCTCGGCGCGGTATTACCTGGTGGCCATGTTTTTTGTGGTGTTCGATCTCGAAGCGGTGTTTCTTTACGCGTGGGCCGTTGCCGCGCGCGAGCTGGGATGGCCGGGATACTGGGACATCGTCGTTTTCGTGGGCGTGCTGGGCGTCGCGCTGGGTTTTTTGTGGAGCACCGGCGGGCTCGATTGGTCGCCTGAGAAATTCCGGTCCGGTTTCAAGTAGAGGTTCACGGATGCAATGGACTGTCACCCGGCCGGACGCTTCCGGTCGGGTGGAGATTCACGAAAACGAGCCGTTCGAGCACAGCGTTCGCAGGAACATCCTTCTTACGCGGCTTCAGGATCTGATCGCGTGGGGCCGCAAGAATTCGATGTGGCCGTTCAATTTCGGCCTGTCCTGCTGTTACGTCGAGATGGCGACCAGCATTACCAGCAAGTACGATATCGCGCGCTTCGGCGCGGAGGTGATTCGCGGCACGCCGCGCGAGGCGGACGTGATGGTGATCGCGGGGACGGTGTTCCTCAAGATGGCTCCGGTGATCCAGCGGCTGTACGAGCAGATGATGGAGCCGCGCTGGGTGATCTCGATGGGATCGTGCGCCAACTCGGGCGGGATGTACGACATTTATAGCGTCGTGCAGGGCGTGGATAAATTCCTGCCGGTGGACGTGTACGTGCCGGGCTGTCCTCCGCGCCCGGACGCGTTCGAGGAGGGGATTCTGCTGCTGAGAAACGCGGTGGGAAGCGAGCGGCGGCCGTTGAGCTGGGTGGTGGGCTCACAGGCGGTCGAGCGGCCCGCCATGCCGTCGATGCGCGACCTGAAGCGGGCTACGCGTCAAAAAGAAACTACGTTGCGCGAGCCGGACCAGGTATGATCGCGCCTTCCGCCCTGGAATCCGAGATCGCCGGCGCGCTGGGACCGGTGGTTACCGAAACCGGCGCCAGGGATGGGATCACCACGCTGTGGCCGCCGCGCGAGCGCATTAAAGAGGTCCTGGATTTCTTGAAAAACGGGATCGAGCGGCCGTACAAAATGCTGTACGACGTGACGGCCATCGATGAGCGCATGCGCACACACCGCGACGGCCAGCCGGCGAGCGATTTTACTGTGGTCTATCACCTGCTGTCGTTCGAGCGGAACGAATATATCCGCGTCAAGGTCGGGCTGGCCGAAGACCGGCTGTCGCTGGCGAGCGCGACGGGAATCTGGCCGTCGGCGAACTGGTATGAGCGCGAGGTGTGGGACATGTTCGGCATCGTTTTCGACGATCATCCGCATTTGCGGCGGATTTTGATGCCGAAAACGTGGGCCGGACATCCACTGCGCAAGGAGCATCCGGCGCGCGCGACCGAGATGGACCCGTATACGCTGCCCGAATCGAAGGAGGAAATCGAGCAGCGGGAGCTGCGTTTTAACCCGGAAGAGTGGGGTATGTCGCGCAGCCGCGAGGAAGCCGATTTTATTTTTCTGAATGTCGGGCCGCAGCATCCGGGGACGCACGGGATCATGCGGATCGCGCTGCAACTCGACGGTGAAGAGATCGTCGATGCGGTTCCCGATATCGGGTTTCATCATCGCGGCGCGGAGAAGATGGGCGAGCGCCAGAGCTGGCACTCCTATATTCCGTACACGGACCGCATCGATTACCTGGGCGGCGTGATGAACAATCTGGCGTATCTGACGGCGGTGGAAAAGCTCGCGGGGATCGAAGTTCCGCCGCGCGGCGAAACCATTCGCGTGATGCTCGCCGAATTGTTCCGCATCATCAGCCACCTGGTGTGGTACGGGACGTTCACGCAGGATCTGGGGCAGCTTTCGCCGGTGTTTTACACCTTCAACGATCGCGAGCGGGCGTTCAGCATCATCGAAGCGGTATGCGGAGCGCGCATGCATCCGGGCTGGTTTCGCATCGGCGGCGTCGCCGACGACCTTCCCCGGGGATGGGATCGAATGGTCTGCGATTTTCTGAAATATCTGCCCAAGCGCCTCGACGAATACGACCGCGAGGTGATGCGCAACGCGATTTTCAAGGCGCGCACCAAAGGCATCGGCGGGTTGAGCGTGGACGAGGCGATCGACTGGGGCGTGACCGGACCCAATCTTCGCGCGTGCGGGCTCGCATGGGATT
>JASHWA010000094.1 GCA_030044325.1 Bryobacteraceae bacterium | reverse complement strand
CGCCGTGATCGGGATGGCGAGCAGCAGGCCGACGCCGCCCCATAGCATTCCCCAGAACATCAGCGCGACCGTCACCACCAGCGGATTCAAATGCACCCGCGCGCCGACGAACTTGGGATACAGCAGATTCAGCGCGAACAGGTGCAGCAGGCTGACGCTCGCGGCGATAAAAAGGTACACCGCGGCTTCGCGCGAATTGGGCAGCGCGGCGAGCATCGGCGGGATCATCGCCAGCGGCAGCCCGATATACGGAACCAGGCTCAAAAATCCGCTGAGCGGAGCCACCACCAGCCAATACGGGAGCCGGACGGAGGCGAACAGAATCGCGCTCGCCACGCTCAAAAACAAACCCAGCATAAAATTGCCGATCACGTAGGCGCGCACCATTTCGCCCACGCCGCGCCAGGCCTGCTCGGCCGCGCGCTGCGCTTCGCCCTCGAAAAGATACAGAAACCGCAGGCGCAGATGATCGCGCCAGCTCAGCAGGAAATAGACGAGAAAGGGAACAAAGCTGGCCATCAGGATCAGGTCGTAAAATCCGCTCAGGTAGTTGGAGACGTAGCTGAAAACCGTGGTCGGCTCCGGGCGCACGCGGACTTCCTGGATCGGCGGAGGCTGCTGCGGCTGCGCCGGTGCGGGCGCTTTGGTTCGCCGTCCGCGTGTCGCGGCAGAAGCGGGCGGCTCGACGGGCGGCGGCGTGCGGTCCTGAAATCTTTTGGGAACCAGGGTTTGATAAATGTTCTGCTCGAAATGCTCGATGCGCACCGATGCGCTGTCCACCAGTTCATTGATGCGCTCGCCGTAAGCCGGCAGTTCGCCCACCATCGCCACGGCTTCGGTCCACAGGCCCAGCCCGGCGAAATACAGGCACAGCAATCCGATGCTGCACACCGCAAAGCTCGCGACGCCCCGCGGCAGGCGCAGCTTCATGAACACGACCACCAGCGGGTCCAGCAGGAAGGCGATCATCGAGGCGATGATCACGGTAATAAAAAACACGCGCCCGTAGTACAGCAGCGCGATCGCCATCCCCAGTCCGAGGATGCCGATTCCCGCGCGAGCCGGCTTGTGCTTGGCCGATTTCGCCGGAACCATCATTGACTATCAATATAATGGGACCAGGCGTGGAAAACCACAAAAAATCGGCCGATGGCCGGATTCTGGCGCTGGATTTGGGAAAAAAGCGGATCGGATTGGCGCTGAGCGACCCTCTGGGGATCACGGCCCAGGGTTTGCCGACGCTCGAACGCAAAAATCTTCGCGAAGATCTGTCCGCGCTGGCCCGAATTGCCGAAGAAAATGAAGTAACGCTAATCTTAATGGGTCATCCTTTGCATATGAGCGGAGCCGAAGGGCGCCAGGCGGGTTACGCGCGGGAATTCGGCGAAAAACTCGCCCGGCGCACCGGCCTTGACGTAAAACTTTGGGATGAGCGTCTCACTACGGTAGAAGCTCAGCGCGTGCTGCGGGAAAGCGGCGTGAGCATCGAAAAACGCGCCCGCGCGGTGGACCGGCTTTCGGCCGTGATTCTGCTTTCAAGCTTCCTCGATTCGCTGGAATGAAAAAACTTTCTTTCATTTTGGGATTCGTTCTCGCCCTCGCGCTGCTTTTCGCGCTGGTGTTCATGGAAAACTATCCCGGCCTCGACGGCGAAACGTTTGTCCGCTTTGTCCATGGGACCGGAACGCGCGAGATGGGCCGCGCTCTGCAACAAGCCGGCGTGCTGCGCTTCGGCTGGGAGCTGGCGGCCGAGCGCCTGCTGCATCCCCGCGCAAAGCTCCAGGCGGGCGAATACCGCTTCGACAAACCCGCCACGGCCGGCGAAGTTTTCCAACGCATCGCGCACGGCGACGTGTACTATTTCGAATTCACGGTTCCCGAAGGCAGCAATATTTTCGATATCGCCAATGCGCTCGAACAGCGCGGCGTGATGACGGCGCCCGCTTTTCTGTCCGCCGCGACCGATCCGGCCCTGATTCGCGACATTGCGCCGTCGGCGCAGACGCTCGAAGGATTCTTGTTCCCGGCGACCTACCGCGTGAACCACATGACTACGGCTGCCGAGCTTTGCAGGCAGATGACCGACAACTTTCGCCGGCAATGGCGCAAAGTCGGACACGCGAATGCCGATGTGCAGGCGACCGTCACGCTCGCTTCGCTGATTGAAAAGGAAACCGGCGTTGCCGCCGAGCGCCCGCTGGTGGCGAGCGTTTTCACCAACCGGCTGCGCAAGGGCATGCGTCTCGAATGCGATCCCACCACGATCTACGCCGCGCTGCTCGAAAGCCGCTACCGGTACGCCATCTATAAGTCCGATCTGGCGAGCCAGAGTCCTTACAACACCTACCAGCACGAAGGCCTTCCGCCCGGCCCGATCGCCAATCCGGGCATCGAGTCGCTTGAAGCGGCGCTCCGTCCCGCCGACAGCGCTTATCTTTATTTCGTGGCCAAGCCCGAAGGCGGCGGGCACAATTTTTCGACCGAGCTTGCGGCGCACAATAAAAACACGCGCGCATATCGCAAGAAATCGAAAAGCTAGGACGTGAGCACTAGAACTATCGTCCTAAAACGACTTTCCCACGACTTGAGAACGTTTTTGCTATAGCACCCAAACTATCGTGTCGATATAAAGACTGAGATGGGGAGCGGGGGCTTCATCGATTATTACGAGATGCTCCAGATCAGCCCGCACGCTGATCTGGAGACGGTGCACCGCGTGTACCGGATCCTTGCGCAGCGGTACCATCCGGACAATCAGGAAACGGGCGATACGGAGCGGTTCCGCCAGCTTACCGAAGCGTATCGCGTGCTGGGCGACGCCGAGCAGCGCGCGGCGTACGATGTCGCGCACCGCGAGGCGCGGCGGCTGATGTGGAAAATTTTCGATCAATCGAGCGCGACGCAGGGCGTGGAGGCGGAAAAGCGCAAACGCCTGGGAATTCTTTCCCTGCTGTACCGCAAACGGCTGATGGACCCGGAGCAGCCGTGGATCACGCTGCGCGAATTCGAAGAGCTGCTCGGCGTGCCCAAGGAGCACCTGGAATTCAGCCTGTGGTATCTCAAAGAATCGCAGTACGTGCAGCGAACCGATAACGGGAAGCACACCATCACGCTGCGCGGAGTGGACCTGGCGGAAACGACCATGGAGCGCTCGCCGGTGCCGATGCTGATCGCCTCACGCGGGCAGATGCCGCGCACCACCGTAGTGAATGGTTAGGAGCTCGCGTCGGACCCCGCCCTGGCGAGTCTGTGTGAACAGGGGCAAGAACCCGCGCCATTGCTGGCGCGGCTCGCTCGCTTGATTCCGCACCAGCGACGGCCAAAATAGACGATCCTGGAAAGGAAATGCTGGTTCAGGATCTTGCGGAATGGCTTGAAGCGCACTGGGAGGGCGATGGGCGCGTGGAGGTGCGTCGCGTGGCTTCGCTCGAGGAGGCCGGTCCGGGCGATATTTCCTTCGTTTCACACAAACGCGCGGCGAAACTGGCGTTGGAATCGCGCGCGGGCTGCCTGATCGTTCCTCCCGATTTTTCAAACGATGCGCAGCGGACGGTGATTCGCGCGGCCGATCCCCGGGCGGCCATCGCAGGGGCGATTTCGAAATTGCATCCGGCGACGCGGCCGGCTCCGGGCATCCACCCAAGCGCCGTGATCGCGGCCGATGCGTCCATCGGCGAGGGCGTTTCGATCGGACCGCTGGCGTCGGTCGGAGCAGGCGTGAAGATCGGGCCGGGCACGTCGATCGGGGCGGGTTGCGCGATCGGAGAGCGCGTGGAGATCGGCGCGCGGTGCCTCGTTCACGCGCATGTCACGATCTACCCCGATGTTCGCATCGGTGACGAGGTGATCCTGCATTCCGGCTGCGTTTTGGGCGCGGATGGATTCGGCTTCGTACTCGATGGCGGGGCATACAAAAAATTTCCGCAGATCGGACGCGTGGAGATCGCCGACCGAGTGGAGATCGGCGCGAATTCGTGCGTGGATCGCGCGGCGCTGGGGGTGACGTCGATCGGCGAAGGATCGAAGCTCGACAACATGGTGCATGTGGGCCACAACTGCTGCATCGGACGGCACGTGGTGGTGGCTGCGCAGACCGGATTTTCGGGCGGCGTGACGGTCGGCGATTACGCCATCATCGGCGGGCAGGTGGGAATCGGCGACAAGGTGCGCATCGAGCCGCAGGCGGTGCTCGGATCGGGAAGCGGCGTGCTGACGTCGAAGATCGTGCGCGCGGGCGAGGTGATGTGGGGCACGCCGGCGCGTCCGCTCAAGGAGTATTTGGAGCAACTCGCGGTCCTGGCGCGCATGGCGAAGAGAAAAAAGGGCCGCGAGTGAACGCGAATGGCGCGATTTACGCGCATTCACGCCCGGCTACTGTTTCCAGTCGACCGTTTCCGTGACGCTCACGCGCTCCTGGGGATACACCGTCAGCCGGAATCGAACCGTCCCGGACGAATTGCGATAAATGATGCTGCCGTTGTGCAGATCGACGGACTTCAGATCCACCGACTTGGTGTAGCTCGCATCTTCGATTTCGAGGGTGCCATGCTGCGCGTCGCGAATGGCGGGCGCCTGCCGGTCCCAGGTGACGTTCAGGTTGTCGTCATTTTTGGACACCGCAAGGCCCAGCGCGAAATCGCCGGCGTCGCCGCGCGAAGAGGGCGCGCGGCCAAGCGAAATCATCATTCCTAAGGCGACTCCGAACAGCAGAAAGACGAAGCTCAGCGGAATCCACATGGCGCTGCGCAGCCGGGAGCGCGAGGGCAGCGTGACGGCGTAAGCGGCGGCGGGCTGCGGGATGGGCTCCGGCGCGTAGTCTTCCTCGAAGGTTTGGGCTCGCGCGACGGGAGCGGGAGAGATGGGACGCGGCTCGCGCCCGCGCGGGCGGCGCTCAATCATGGAACGCCGCGGAGGGGCTTCTTCACCGGTCAATTCGCGCCGGCGAAAGGGAAATTCGAGCGGCGTCGAGGACTGAAACCCGGTCTCTTCGCGGAAAAAGAAGCCGGCCGAGCTGACCTTGGTTCCGTAAGGCTTGATCAGCAGGGCGACGTGCGCGGGGGAAGGGAAAAATTCCTCCATCAGCTCGACATCTTCAGGCGCGAGCGACATTCCGTCGCGCGTGTGGCTGCGGAAAATACCGACGGCGTAGGCGGGGCGCGAGGCGTCGGGCTGCCAGCGAGCGGCGGCTTGTTCAAATGCGGCGTGATCTTCATCGGTGAACAGATACGACGGCCCGCGTTTGTACTCGCAGGCGACCGCTTCGAAATCCTCCACGCGAACGATGGTGGTTTCACCATGTTCGATGGTTCCGATCAGCACGCCGCCGATTTCGGCACCACGTTTGGGCACGGCGCCGAATCCGCGCATCACCTCGGCCAGCATTCGATCGACGACGTCGAGGCTCAGGTGCACGGAGACGCGCTTGCCGGCCACTTCCCAAACGTAATATCCCGCCGCGTCTTGTGTTTCTGCCGCCATTCGAGGTAACGTCTCATCGTACTATGTTCACGACAGGCGATCCTTCCGGGGAGAGTGAGCGCGTGAATCCGTGTGACGCCGCGGCAGTTAACCCCGCCATGACAGGCGGGGCTCGAAGCGCGCGCGTGGCAGTCATGCCGCGGGGTGTCCCGCGCGCCAACAACGAGTCTGGAGCGCCTTAATGCCCGGCATCCTCTACATCGTCGCGACGCCCATCGGGAATCTGGAGGATATCACGCGGCGCGCGATCCGGATTCTCGGCGAGGCGGACCGCATCGCGTGCGAGGATACGCGCCAGACCCGAAAGCTGCTCGATCACCTGGGGATTGCGAAGCCGATGGTCAGCTATCACGAGCACAATGAAAACGCG
>JASHWA010000093.1 GCA_030044325.1 Bryobacteraceae bacterium | reverse complement strand
CAGGTTCTCGAACTGGTCGAGCAGGGGTGCAAGAACAAGGAGATCGCGCAGGAACTGGGGATTCGTCCCGGAACGGTGAAAATCCACTTGAAGCACATCTTCGAGAAAACCGGAATTCGCGGCCGTTACGGCCTTGCGCTGAGCTCTTGGAGAGACAGACCGCCCGCGCAACTCCCGGCGTGAGGTTTTAGCGGCGACTGCTTTCAGAAGGTCGCGGGTCGCGGCTCTGAAGCGGGATCGCGGCGTCAGAGACGAAAAACCGCGCCATTGCTGGCGCGGCTCTCTGCGCGCCGCGGCAGGTATGCCGCGGGTGACCGCTCCGTTTCCGCACAGACTCTGACCTCCCGCAGGCATAATGAAAAGGTGCCGGAACGGGTGGCGATTTTCGGAAGCGGCGGACAGCTCGGCGTCGAATTGATGGGCGCGTTCCGCTCGCGAGGTTACGATGCAGCGGGGTTTGAGCGCACCTCGGTGGATATCACCGACGCCGCGCAGGTGGAGCGCGCGATCGCGCGGCTCGATCCGGCGGTGGTGATCAATTCGGCGGCCTACAACCAGGTGGACGTCGCTGAAAAGGAGCCGCACGCCGCGTTTCTGGTGAACGCGCTCGCCGTGCGCAATATCGCCATGGCGTGCCGCCAGGCCGACGCTCGGCTGGTGCATTTTTCCACCGACTACGTCTTCGACGGCCTGGCCGGGCGCGCCTACCGCGAAGAGGATCAGCCCCATCCGCTGGGAGCCTACGCCGTGTCGAAACTGGCAGGCGAGTTGTATGCGCGCGCTTATCTCGATGCGCCGCTGATCGTGCGCACCTCGGGCGTATTCGGGCCGGGCGGGCTCTCCACCGCGCGCGGGAATTTCGTCGAGCTGATGCTGCGCCTGGCTTCGCCTCAGGGACAGGCGCAGGGCCAGACGATTCGCGTCGTCGAGGATCACGTGGCTTCGCCCACCTACGCGCCCGCGCTCGCATCGCGCGTGGTGGACCTGGTCGAGCGCCGCATCACCGGAATCGTTCACGCCGGAGGAGGAACGCCCATTTCCTGGTTCGACTGGGCCGTCAAGATCTTCGAGGCCGCGGGACTGCATCCCCCGCTCAAGCCCACCAACGAACGCGAATTCCGCACCGCCGCGCGCCGCCCGAAGTATTCCGCGTTATCCAACTCGAAACTGGAGTCGCTCGGAGTCGCGCCGATGCCCTCGCTCGACGAAGCGATCCACGATTATCTGCGCGTGCGGCCCCAGAAAACCGCGCGGGCGCAATAATCGGGCATGCTCTCGCTCGACCGTTCGCTCGATCGCATCGTGCGCGAGCTCCGCGATTCCGGATTTCGCGCGCTCATCGTGGGAGGCGCGGTGCGCGACGCGCTGCTTGGCTTCGACCCCCAGGATTTCGATATCGAAGTCTACGGCGTCACCTACGACCGGCTCGCGCAATTCCTGAGCTCGCGCGGCCGGGTGGATGTGGTGGGGAAATCCTTCGGCGTGGTCAAGTTCGAAGGCCACGATTTTTCGGTTCCCCGCCGCGACAGCAAAATCGGCGCGCACCATCGCGATTTTCTCGCCGTGTTCGATCCTTCGATCACTCCGCGCGAAGCCGCCTCACGCCGCGATTTCACCATCAACGCGCTGGCTTTCGATCCGGTGACGCGCGAGCTGCTGGATTTCTTCGGCGGCCGCGAGGATCTCGAAAATCGCGTACTGCGCGCCACCAGCTCCGCGTTTTCAGAAGATCCGCTGCGCGTTTTGCGCGGTATGCAGTTCGTCTGCCGCTTCAATTTGACCGTCGATCCCGCGACAGCGGACATGTCGCGCGCCGTTGCGGGCGAATATTCGACCATCGCCACCGAGCGTGTCGCCGAAGAGTTCATGAAGTGGGCCACCCAATCGCCGCACCCCGGCCTCATCGCGGCGTATCTCAAGCAAACCGGCTGGATTCACCATTTCCCCGAAATGGAGCGGATCGAAGGCGTCCCGCAGGACCCGGAATGGCACCCCGAAGGCGACGTCTCCGTGCACACGATGCACGTTCTCGACGCCGCCGCGGCGATCGCGGTGCGCGATCATTGCGCTGGCGACGATCGCGCGGTGCTGATCTTCGCCGCGCTCACGCACGATTTCGCCAAAGCCGAAACCACCGAGCTGCGCGAAAAAGACGGCGCGCTGCGCTGGACCGCCTACGGCCACGAAGCCGCCGCCGGTCCCTCCGCTCGAAAATTTCTGGAACGCATCGCTATCAAGAATTCGATTATCGAGCAGGTGGTTCCGCTGGTCGAAAATCACCTGGCGCATTCGCACATCGGAACCGAAGTGAGCCCGCGCGCGGTGCGGCGTCTCGCCGTGCGGCTTGCGCCGGCGAGCATCCTGCAACTGGTTCGCCTGATCGAAGCCGACGCGTCCGGACGTCCGCCCATGCCGGGAGGATTGCCGGAATCGGCCGCGCGCATTCGCGATGCCGCCGCGGCGCAGGCGGTCGCCGAAAAGCCGCAGCCGCCGCTGATTCTCGGCCGGCACGTGCTGCCGTATTTCGGCGGAAGTCCGGGAAAACATATCGGCGAAGTGACGCGCGCGGCGTATGAAGCCCAGGCCGATGGCGCGTTTTCCACCGAGCAGGAAGCGCTCGCCTGGCTGGACGAATATTTTAAAAAATAGATCAGGGCTGCACGTACCACGGCATATTGATCACCACGATCTGTGGATTGCCGCGGAAATACAGCATGGCTTTGAGCGCGGTGGCCCGCTGGTTGTGCAGCGGATGATAATACCAGCGGTTTTCCACGACCTCCGGAATCAGCACCGCGATCTGCCGGTCCGGCCGCCGCCGCGCCAGATCCAGCACGTAATCCACCAGCGGAATAATCACGAAGCGGTACGGCGATGACAGCACCACCAGCTTGGGCGGGCACATGCCCAGCTCGCCCACCGGCACTTCCACGTAATCGTGCCATTCGTTTTGGAGATAAACCGTCCGGTCTCCCGCCGCCACGTGAACCGCGATCACGTCGGGCGAAATGGTCAAAGCGAACGTCAGCGCGCGCTGTGGAATCTTGCTCCACCGGTCGATGGGCACCACCACGATGGGCGGCGAGAAGCGGGTCAAGTCGAGCGGCGACTGGCTGGCGATCTGCATGGACATGTGATGATATTGCCGCCGCACCGCAATCATCACGAAAATCATGGCGGGAATCAGCACCACGGTGATCCATGCGCCGTCGACGAACTTCGCCACCAGCACCACGACCACCGTAATTCCCGTCGCGATCGCACCCAGCCCGTTGATCGCCATGCTGTGGCGCGCGCCCGGCCCTTTGAGCCGGCGCCAGTGCTCCACCATCCCCGCCTGCGAAAGCGTGAAGGCCAGAAACGCGCCCACCGCGAACAGCGGAATCAGCCGGTCCGTCACCCCGCCGAAAATTATCAGCAGTCCGGCCGACAGAAAAAACAGCGTGTAAATTCCCCACGAATACACTAACCTTCTGCCGCGCACCGCAAAGGACCGCGGCAGAAAATTATCCTGCGCGATCACCCGGCACAGGCGCGGAAAATCGGCGAAGGAAGTGTTCGCCGATAGCGCCAGCACCAGCAGAATCGACCCCATGGTGACGTAATAAAAAATCCCTTTGCCGGTGACCGCGGCCACCAGCATCGAGAGCACGCTCTGATAACCGGCCACGCCCGGCGCCGTCGCCGAGATGTCGTAAGCCCGCACCAGGTACGCGATTCCGGCGAGCAGGATGATCAGGAGCGCGATGATCGCGGTCAGCGCCCGCCGCGCGTGCACCGCCGCGGGCTCGCGAAACGCCTTCACGCCGTTGCTCACCGCCTCGACGCCGGTCATGGCGGTGCACCCGGAGGCGAAAACTTTCATGAGCAGCCAGGCGCTTACGAGCTCCAGCGCTTTGGGCGCGGCCGGCGGCGCGATCACCGGAAGCGGATGCCCGCCGGCAAGCACCGTCTTGGCGCATCCGATCACGATGGTCAATACCAGCGTCCCCACGAACAGATACGTCGGCAGCAGGAACACCGCGCCGGTGTCGCGCACCCCGCGCAGGTTCACGTTGGTGATGATCACGAGAATTGCCAGGCACAGCCACAGGGTGTAGCGCTCGAGCGAAGGCGCCGCGGAAACCAGCGCGCCCACCCCCGCCGAAATTCCCACCGCGACGTTCAATACGTAGTCGATCATCAGCGCCGCGGCCGCCAGCAGTCCCGCGGAGGTGCCCAGATTTTCGCGCGCCACCGTGTACGACCCGCCGCCCGATTGATACGCTCCCAGCGTCTGGCGATAGGAAAAATAAACGATGGTCAACAGGACGATGATGCTGGCGCTGACCGGCACGATGTAGCCCACGCCGAGCGCGCCGAGCGGCAGCAGCAGCGTCAGAGCCGCTTCGGGCCCATATGCGGCCGAGCTGAGCGCGTCCAGCCCGAAAATCGGAATGCCCTCCGCCGTTCCGATGCGCTCGGCGCGTTCATCAAGCGTGGCCAGGGGTTTCCCGAACAGAAAATCCGTGAGAGACATGCAGGGAGCTAACCGACAAGTATCGCAGATACGCTCATTGGCCGTTAGGTTCTTGTGGTGAAAACGGGGTAAATTTTCAGGAACCGGGAACCAGGAATCAGGTTCGGTTAATTCGAGCTCTCGCGCACCGTCGGATACTTGATTCCGAGCTGTTCAAGATAGGTGCTGAATTTATCGGGGTTGTAATAAAACGGCTTCATTTTGTCGCGATAAATTTCCATGGTCCTCTGATTCAGCCAGATCGCCGGTTTATCGTCGGGACGCAGAAAGCTGGTGTATTTCATGTCCTTGTTCTGGACGTTGTTGAAATAATCCCACGCCGATTTCACCAGCTCGGGATGCGTCAAAATGTCCAGGATGGTCATGGCTTGAACCTTGGCCCCGGCAATGACGCCCTTGTGGGCGATGGGCGTCGCCATCGAAATTCCGTTGGCCCAATTGTGCCCGGGACCGCCGGGAATGTTGGACGGGAAGCG
>JASHWA010000092.1 GCA_030044325.1 Bryobacteraceae bacterium | reverse complement strand
GGGAAGCGGCCGCCGATTTCCTGGGAGGCGAGATAGTCGACGCGGTCGCCGGTGAGCTGCTTCCAATAATCGATCCAGATTTTGCAGAAGGAACAACGGCCGTCATAGACGAGGCTTGGCTTTTGCGCGGACACTGCTTTATTATGCTTGAATGCACTTTACGCGCTCCATTACGCGCTCCGTTGCCGTCGCGCCTCAGATCGTGCTCGCGCTGGCTATGGCCTCGTTGCCGCTGGCCGCCGTTGACCAGCCGGTGCGCATCGAAAGCGGACTGGTTTCGGGAACCGCCGGCGTCAGCTCCGGTATTCAGGTTTTCAAGGGCATTCCTTACGCGGCGCCGCCGGTCGGCGATCTGCGCTGGCGCGCGCCCAAAGCGGCGGCGAAATGGGAGGGCGTTCGCAAAGCCGATCAGTTCGGCGCGACCTGCATGCAGACGCCGTATCCGGAGGGTTCGCCGTACCGCTCGGCGCCGGAGCCGGTGAGCGAAGACTGTTTGTATCTGAACGTCTGGACCGGCGCGAAATCGCCGGGGGAAGGGCGTCCGGTGATGGTGTGGATTCACGGCGGCGCGTTCACCAAGGGATCGGGATCGAATCCGATTTACGACGGCGAGGAGCTGGCGAAAAAGGGCGTGGTGGTGGTGACCATCAACTACCGGCTGGGCGTGTTCGGATTTCTGGCGCATCCGGAGCTGACCAGGGAATCCGACCGGAACTCGTCGGGGAATTACGGAATTCTGGATCAGATCGCGGCGCTCGAATGGGTGCAGAAGAACATCGGAGCGTTTGGAGGAGATACCCGGCGCGTGACGATTTTCGGCGAATCGGCGGGATCGTGGGCGGTGAACCTGCTGGTGGCGACGCCGCTCGCCAAGGGGTTGTTCCAGCGGGCGATCGGGGAAAGCGGCGCGAATTTCGCCCCGCTCGCCAAGCTCGCCGACGCGGAGCAGAACGGAGTGCGGCTGGCGAAATCGCTGGGCGCGGATTCGCTCGCGGCGCTGCGCGCCAAATCGGCGGAGGAGCTGCTGAAGGCGGGCGGGCAGCTGGCGCGGCCCAACGTCGATGGATGGCTTCTGCCCGAGCAGGTTTACACGATTTTCCTCAAAGGCAAGCAGAACGACGTTCCCACGCTGATCGGATCGAACGCGGATGAGGGCACCGCGTTTACGCCGCCGGCGGTGAAGGCCGAGCAGTACCAAGCGCAGGCGCACTCACGCTGGGGCGACCAGGCGGAGAATTATCTCAAGATCTATCCGGGGAAAAGCGACGATGAGGCGCACGCTTCCGCGGCGGAGTCCATGCGCGATCAGACCTTCGGATGGGAGATGCGCACGTGGGCGCGTTTGCAGACGAAAACCGGCAAATCGAAGGTGTTTTTGTATTATTTCAGCCGCGTTCCTCCGGGGGCGGTGGGCAAGCGGCTGGGCGCCTATCACGCATCCGAGATCCGCTACGTGTTCGACAACCTGCAAAACGTGCCGACCGAAGATCTCGATCGCACCATTGCCGAGACCATGTCGAATTACTGGGTGAATTTCGCGACGCGCGGCGATCCCAACAGCAAGCGCGTTCTCAGGTGGCCGGCGTATTCGGCGAGAGCGGACCTGGCGATGGGTTTCGGCGAGCAGCACATCGAAGCGACGCAACTGCCCAACAAGCCGGGGCTCGATTTCTTCGATGCGTATTTCGAGCGGCAGCGGCATTGAACTGTTAACATCGAGGCATGATGAGCCGCGTCAAGCGCTCGCGGCGCGGGTTTCTGGCGCTCGTTCCGGCGTTTTCCGTGGCCTCCTGCTTTGCGTCCCAAACCAGCGGTAAGGGAAAGATTTTCGCCGCCGCGCTGAAGAGTTACGCCGACGCGACCACCGAAATTCCGGTCACGCGAATCACCGATCCGGCTGTCTCCAGCCTGCTCCCTGCCGCCTACGCCCGGCCGCTTGCGCGGCGCGGCAATTTTCTTCTATACGCGTCGGACATCACCGGGCGGTTTGAAGCCTTCCGCATGGATTTGAAGTCGGGACAGTCGCGCCAGCTCACGGAAGCCGCCGCGCTCGATCCCCATGCGCTGGCGCTCGACGCGGATGAGCGCGGGTTTTTTTATTTCGACGGAAATCAGCTCATTTTCGAGAATATTTCCCATTTGCGTACGCGCGTAGTTTACGAAATTCCCGACGGTTTTATTCCCGGTCGCGGTCTGGGCGTCGCCGAAGACGGCCAATACGCGGCGATCGTCGAAAAAAAGGACGAGCGGCATCGCCTGCGGCTGATTCACATCGCCACCGGCCAAGCGACGCTGCTCGCGGATTGCGGCGACCCGATTCGCGATCCGGTTCCGCGTCCGGGGCGCGCCTCGATTCTGTATCATCGCGGCGAAGCGGTGTGGCTGGCCAACTTCGACGGGTCGCAGAATTACCGGCTGCGCACGGCCGAAGGCGAAACCGGACCGGCGCTGTGGAGTCCCGAAGGCCGGACCGTTTTGTACCTGAACTATCCGGCGGACACGCACAAGCTGCACAACATTCGCGAATTCACGCCCGATACAAACGAGGACCAGGCGATTTCCGATACGTCGCAGTTCGTCGCCTTTGACCGCAACGGCGACGCGAGCGTGTTCGTGGGCGCGAGCGGCAGCAAGGCCTCGCCTTATGTCCTTCTCCTGGTCCGCGCCGTGCACCGCGAGCTCACTCTCGCCGAACATCGCTCGACGGATGCGTCCATCGTTTCGCCCGTTTTCGCTCCCAACAGCCAGCGCATTTTCTTCGGCAGCGATCAGCACGGCAAAGCGGCGATCTACACGATGTCGGTGGCAAGATTCGTCGCCGAAACCGGCGGCGATCGGTAGGAGTCGGAAAACCACAGGCGCGCCTATGTCCCGAACCCGCGGCATAGCTGCCGCGGCTCGCACAAATTGAAGAGCGTAGACGCCGGTGGGACCTGCTAGGCGCCGATCCAGCGCGCCATCGGACGTTGCTTCAGCCAGAAGACGAAGTCCATCGCCGGCGGGCTGCCGCCCATGTCCCGAAGCCTTGCGGCGCATTGTGCACGGTGGCCATGACTGTGCAGGCACACCTGCAGCACACCTTCCATGACCGAAAACTGCTGCTCGGGAAGAAATGGGGTGGCCACCACGCGCTCGAGATCGGTTTCGCGGAGAGAGCCGGCCCACGCGGTTTCCTGCTCCTCGGTCTGGCGATACATCGCGGCAATCTCGCCGAGCGATTCGGGCGCCTTCGATTCGCCTGCGAGGTCGAAGCGCTCCCCCATAAACAGCGAAAGCCAGAAACGGTTTGCCAGGATGATGTGGTGCAGAAGGCGCGGGAACCCGGGATCTTTCGCGGCCGGCTCGAATTGAGCGATTGCGTTCAGCAAAGCCGCGTTGGCGTAATTTTTGTGCCGAATCATATCCCGCAGCGTCTCCAGCATGAAGGGAGTATAGCAGCGGACTCGCTGCGTTGGTTCAGGTTTAACCGCTCCCTGCGGTCGCGGCTCGGGGAGGAGCAGACCGCTGGCGCCGCGGTCAACACACTTTCAGACACTGCTCCCTAATGCCAATTCCCATTTCCGACGATGCAATAATGTAGGATTCGAAGGAGCTTTCATGCGCCTGATCGTCGCGACCCTGATTCTCGCTGTGGCCTCGCCGGCATGGGCGGGCAAGAACACCGCCACATGCAAGAGCCACTGCGATTCGAACTACCAGTTTTGTATGAGCCGCGCGGTCAGCAAGGCGGCCAAGAGGGCATGCAAAGCCGACC
>JASHWA010000091.1 GCA_030044325.1 Bryobacteraceae bacterium | reverse complement strand
AGCCCGCTGGTGGATCATCTGCCGAAATCGAACGGCGTTCCTTCGCCCAAAGACGTCTTGGGCTACTACATCGGCGCGCCCAACAAACTCACCTATTACGACGACATGCTGCGCTACTATCGCGCGCTTGCGGCGAAGTCCCCGCGCGTGAAGATGATCAATATCGGCAAGACCGATGAAGGGCGCGAGTGCGTGATCGTGTTCGTGGGATCGGAGGAGTCGATTCGCGACCTGGAAACCTACCGGAAAGACCTGGGCCAGCTCGCCGACCCGCGCGGGATCACGGATGCGCAGGCGCGTGAGATCATCGCCAAAGCCAAGCCCATTTATCACATCATGGGCGGCCTACACAGCGCCGAAACGGGACCGTCCGAGATGCTGATGGAGCTGGCGTACCGGCTGGCCACGGAAGATACTCCGCTGATCCGCAAGATTCGCGACAACGTGATCGTCACCATCACGCCGGCGGCCGAGCCGGACGGCCGCGATCGCTACGTCGACTGGTATTACCGCTATAAGATTCACGACACCAGCGAGCAGGACCAGGCCCCCGGCCCTCCCTATTGGGGCAAATACATTTTTCACGACAACAATCGCGATATTAATTATTCGCAGATGACCATGCGCACGCTGCTCGCCTGGTATCTTGAGTGGCATCCGCCGATCATGCACGAGCTGCATGAATCCGAGCCGTTCATGTACACCTTCAGCGGCCAGGCGCCGCAGAATCCCACGCTCGATCCGATTCTGTACGGCGAACTGCCGTGGTTTTCGAACTTCGAGATGGAGCAGATGACCAAGTACGGGATGCCGGGCGTATGGACGCACGCGTTCGTGGATATGTGGTCGCCGGGATATCTGGGATTCATGTCGTCGAACCACAACGGCATGATGCGGATGTATGAAAGCTTCGGCAACGGCGGCGCGAATACGATGCACCGGCACATCAACGGCGGTGGCCGCGGCGGCCCGGCCCCGGAACCCGGAGGGCGTGGAGGACGCGGCGGCGGAATGACCGCGCGCGAATGGTATCGCCCGTTCCCGCCCTACGCGGAAACCGACTGGTCCATGCGCAACAACACCAATTACGAAGAGACCGGCGTGCTGACTGCGCTCCAGCTCACTTCCGCCTTCCCCGATATTATCCTTGAGAATTTCTATAAAAAGACCAGAAATTCGATCGAATCGGGCAAAAAGGACAAGCCCTACGGTTATGTAATTCCGGCGAATCAGCCGGACATGACGCGCGTCGCGACCATCCTTCACATCCTGCGGCTGCAAGGCATCGAAATCGGCCGTGCAACTTCGGAAGTGAAGCTCAAGGAAGGAACCTTCCCGGCCGGATCGTTCGTCATCAAGCGCGATCAGCCCTACGGGCGCCTGGCGAAAATTCTGCTCGAAAAACAGGTCTTTCCCGATCCGGGTCTCACCACATATGACGATACCGCTTGGACGATGGGCCTGATGTCGAACGCCAAAGTCGTAGAAAGCAGCGATTTGGGAGTCCTCAACGTGTCCGCGCCGCTGATCGATGAATACGAGCCGCGCGGAACCATGGGAGCGTCCGGCGCGGCGTACTACGCGGTGCTCGATAACGGATCGAATAACATGGTCACGCTGCGCTACAAGCTGGCCGGGGTCGCGGTGAAGGCGAATGAGCAGTCGTTCAAATCGGGCGACCAGGAGATCCCCGCGGGATCGTTCCTTGTCGCAGGCAGCGAATACGATCACTTGAAACAAGAGATCGAGCCGCTGGGGTTGACCGCGGTCGCGCTATCGGCCGCGCCGTCAGTTCCGACCCACGACGTGAATGTGCCGCGGCTGGCCGTCTATTCGACCTGGGGCAGCACGCAGGAAGTCGGCTGGGTGCGCCACGCTTTCGACCAATATCAACTGAAATACGACCTGATTTTCAAGGAGCGGGTGAAACAGGGCAACCTGCGCGGATCGTATGACGTGATCGTGATTCCCAACCAGGGCCGCGGCGGGAAGGGACTGGTCTACGATATCGAGCCGCGACCCGGAAAGCCGCCGCTCGCCTACACGAAAACCGATCAGTTCAAGAATCTGGGCATGTACGGCGAATCGCCGGACATCACCGGCGGGATGGGCCTCGAAGGGGTGGTCGAACTCCGCAAGTTCGTGGATGCGGGAGGGGTGATGATCACGCTGGGAACAGCGAGCTCGTTCCCGGCCGAATTCGGCATCACGCGCGACGTGGATGCCACCCGCACGTCGCCGCAATTCTACGCGCCCGGACCGATTGTCGAAGCGGAAATCCTGCATTCGTCCAATCCGATCTTCTATGGCTACTCCAACCAGACCGTTCCGGTGCGCTGGGCCAACGGTCCGCTATTGAACGTTCCGCAAAAGGATCGCGAGCAGCAGGTGCTGATGCGCTTCCCCGGCGGCGATTCGAGCGTGATGAGCGGCCTGATGCGCGGCGCCAACGAAATCCGCGGCCGGCCTGCGATTCTGGACGTTCCCGTCGGCGACGGCCAGGTGGTGATGTTCGCGACCAACCCGTGCTACCGCTGGCAGAATTTCGGCGAGTTCGGAATGCTGTTCAACGCGGTGATGCACTATAACGATCTGAAGCCGCGCTAGCTCAGCTGGCGCGGCGCAGCTCTTCGCGAAGCACGCGGCGTAGGGTCGATTCAAGCGGCTCCTGTTCCTGTTCAATGAACCTGCGCAGCGCGTTATTCATGAGCGTCTGGTAGTTTCCGCCGCCGGCTTCCTCGACTCGGGTTTTGAACCAGTCGATGATGTCGTCATCGATCCGGATCGTGATTCGTGATTTGCCCGGCGCCGGCTTCAGCACCGGTCCGCGCTTGCCCTTGGAAAAATCATATTCTTTTCTCATGTTCCTTCCTCCTATATCCGGATCTCTCGCGCCGTTGCCGGCCGTGCGGAGATGATGCGCGCGCGTTCTTCGCGCCACGTGAAGACCACGACCAGAAGACGCGCCGAGTCGTTCATCCCAGTCGTGATCCATCGCTCCTCGCCTTCGCCGGGGTCCCTCACGGTGATGCCGCGTTCGTCCTCCAGCGCCGTCACGGCATCGGCAAATCGGACTGCCGTGCTTCCGAACGTTGGCTGCCGCCTTGGCCGAGTCCCATTCGCACTCCACGTCGTATTATATGCACAAATGTACATATCCGTCGCGCTCTGCGACAATCAGAGCGCATGCCTTGCCTGATCCTCATCCTCGTCGTCGCCTTCCCGAGAATCGTTTTGGCGCTGCTGTTCTTTTTTTCCCGATACCTGGAGCACGCCTATCACGGTCTGGGGATTCCCCTGCTGGGGTTCATTTTCCTGCCGCTCACCACACTCACCTACGCCTGGATGGTCAACTCGCATCTGCCGGTCGAAGGCGTCAATCTGCTGATCATCATTGTTGCCGTGCTGATCGATGCCGGAGGCTGGGGCGGCGGCGAATATCACCGGCGAAGGCTCTGAGCTTGCGCTACGGCTGCCTGGCGGCCTGCCACGTCAGGTAGGTCTTGTATTGCGAATCTCCCCGCTCCGCGATCTCGAACTTTCCGTCCAACAAACCATCGTGAACCGAATTCGTCTGGCGATAGTGCGGCGCCGGCTCGCCCGGCTCGGATTCGAACAGCACGGTATTTGCGGATGGGATGGTGACCTTGTAGCGAATGGTGTGTCCCTCGGAATCAAAGTAGATCGCGCGCGTCTTTTCGCCCTCGGCGTAGATGATCATCAGATCGTCGTGCCGCGTCCCGGCGAGCCGGCCTTTCGAGTATTCGGCGAAATTCGTCCGCACGATCACGTGCTTTGCGAGATCGAATTTGAACGTCGTCGCTCCGTGCGATGTTCCCAGCTCGTTGCTGGAATCGGCGGTCCAGGTCCCCAGCAGAAATCGCAGCGGGTCGAGGGGGTCGCCCGCCTGCGCCAGGGCCATCGCCGCCGGGAACACAAGCATTGCCGGAATCGCTCGCATTCTAACCATGTTATTTCGAAAACCTCGCGGAAATCGGCTCGCGCTTGGTACCCTAAAAGTTAAGCCTTGTGAATCTCTACCGCCCCGTTCCGCGTGTCCCCGATTTTCCGGCCATGGAGCGCGATCTGCTGCGCTTCTGGAAGGATCGCCGCGTTTTCGACAGATTGCGGGCGCAGAATGCGAATGGGCCGCGCTGGTCGTTTCTGGACGGTCCCATCACGGCGAATAATCCCATGGGCGTTCATCATGCCTGGGGCCGCACGCTCAAGGACATTTATCAGCGTTACCACGCCATGAACGGCGAGCAGGAGCGCTATCAGAACGGCTTCGACTGCCAGGGATTGTGGGTGGAGGTCGAGGTCGAAAAGACGCTCGGCATTCGGACCAAGCGCGAAATCCGAGATTACGGGATCGAGAATTTTGTGCGCGCGTGCAAGGAGCGCGTGCTCACGTTCGCCGCGCGTCAGACCGAGCAGTCGATCCGGCTGGGCTACTGGTGCGATTGGGACGACCCGCAACTGCTGCTCGAATTGCGCGACGCGCTCGCCGACGGAGATCGGGTGGTCAGCGCGACGCTGCCGAGCGGATACATCGAAACGGCGCGAGCGAGCGAAATCATCCGCAAACTCGGATCGGCCGAATACGGCGGAAGTTATTTTACTTTTTCCGACGAGAACAACTACACCATCTGGGCGTTTTTGAAAAAATGCCACACCGAAGGGTTCATTTATCGAGGCCACGACGTGATGCCCTGGTGCGGGCGCTGCGGGACCGGGCTATCGCAAATGGAAGTGGCCGAAGGCCGCCGCATCACCGCGCACACTTCGGTGTTCGTGCGGTTTCCGGTAAAAGGGCGGGAAAAAACGGCGCTGCTCGTGTGGACGACCACCCCGTGGACGCTGATGTCGAACGTCGCGGTGGCCGTGAATCCGGAGATGACGTACTTGAAGGTCCGTCACCACGCGGGTAACGACGACTGGTTGTATTACGTCGCCAAGGCGAACTTCGAGCGCGATCGTCTTCAGGACCTGCAAGTGGAAGGCAAGCGCGAGACGCACAAGCTGCCCTCCATCCGAACCATCCTTAAAGGCAGCGGCGGCGTGGAAGTGATCGAGGAGATCCCCGGGCGCGACCTGCTGGGTCTGACTTACACCGGGCCATTCGACGATCTTCCGGCGCAGAA
>JASHWA010000090.1 GCA_030044325.1 Bryobacteraceae bacterium | reverse complement strand
GCTCGGTTGGCGGCGCCAAGCGCGATTGCATTGTGCGCGCGTGGCGCGAAGCGTCGGGCGATTACAAGGCCGCGGCTGCCGCGCTGGGCCTGCATCCCAACTCCCTGCTGCGCCTGGTGCGGACTCTCGGCCTGCGCGACCTGCTGAAATCCTAGCCCAACGGGCAGGCAGCGACGCCGGCTCTACTGCCGGTCCTGCCGCTCCTCGCGACGGATCAAAAACTGCACCAGCGCGTCGCGCTCGTCCGGATCGATTTTTCCATTTTTGTTCTTGTCGAACGCCGCCAGCAGCATCTTGAGCGACGCCGCGCGCTGCGGTCCCAGCGCTTCCTCGTCCACGCCGTTTTCGAGCATCGAAGCGATGAACTCCGCCCGCGTGCCCCGGCGGAATTCGGCCACATCGGACGGATTTGCCAGCGTCAGCGAAATGAACGCGAACGCCATCTCGTTGGTGGTCTGCTCGCCGAATTTCACTTCCTTCGGCGGATTGCTGGGATTGTGCGCATTGTTCGCGGAATTGTCATAGGTGTACTGCATTTCGACGCGCGTGCCCTTGGGCAGCGGCACCGGGCTCGCATAGCGGTACGCCCCCTGCCAGTTGAAATCCCAGTCCTTGATCCAGATCAGCGGCTTCACCGTTCCGTCGGGAAGATAGGCGTCCACCTTCATGTCCTTGCACAGATAATGCGCGTGCGGAAAAATCGCGACCGCCTGCGTGTCCATCGGCAAAATGCCCGATGCCTTCACCACGTAATGCGAATCGCCCGCGGGAATGTCGATGTGCTCGTTGCCCAGCACGTACAGCGTCAGCCCCTTGGTCGGCGGCTCCTTGGCGAACGTCAGCCCCAGGCTCGACTGGTCCTGTTCCTGCCTCCCGTCGAGATGATAGTGGATCTGCATCACCAGGTCGGAACCTTTCTTGATGGTGTGGGCCACCCCGCCGCGCGCGCTCGCCGGCTGCGCTCCGGGAGCCCATCCGCTAAGCGATCCGGTGATGTCCAGTCCCGGCCCGCCCACGCACGAATAGCCCCGCCCGGGAACCGTCTCGCGCTTGCGCGCTTCGCCCGTCGTGTCGAGGAAGAAAATCGCGTGATGCACGATCTTGCGATTCCCCGGCCGGAACTCGACCGTCTTCACGTACTCGTCCTGGGTCGCGTTGAGCGGGATCACGAAGCAGCGGAACAGGTCCGCGCCCTCCGCCGGAATCGTGTAGGGCTGCGACATTTTGAAGATCTGGTCCGGCTGCCCGGCCAGCCATCCGCTCGCGAACTTCGGAGGCGCCGGTTTCTCCGCCGCATCGCCCTCCGGAGCGCCGTGCGCGGCCCATTCGCGAATCGTCGCGATCTGCTCGTCGCTCAGCCGCCGCACGTCCAGAAAATCGCCGTATCCCTGCGTCGCTTTCCACGGCGGCATCACGCGAGCCTGCGTGATATCGGCGATCTGCTGCGCGCGCTTGGCCGCGTCCTGATACGTCAGCAGCGCGAACGGCGCGACCTCGCCCGGCCGGTGGCAGTTCGAGCAGTTCTTATAAAGAATCGGCGCGACGTCGTGATTGAACGTCGGAACCGCGTTCTTGTTCGCGTCCGCGGCCCAGGCGCATGCCGCAAAAATCAGGATCGGTACGAAGACTCGCATCAGTTCACCTTTATTCTGAAATTCCCGGAATCGCGCATCCCAGCACGCGCGTCACGGGGTGCGCGACCGGCTTGCCCGCGAGAATCGCGTCCAGCGCTTCCTGAAGATCGTTTTCCGTCGGCTGGTAGCGCGTCTTTCCGAGCGCCACAAACCGGTTGTCCACTTCCCCGCGATAAAGCTGTTTCCCGTCCGGGCCCACAACCACCGCTTCCGGCGTCGAGCGCGCCCCGGTCTCGCGCGCCAGCACCTGCTGCGGATCGAGCAGCGCCGCGAACGGCGTCTTGAAATCCGCATCGTGCTTTCGAACCGTCGCGGCGGTTTCCGACGGGTCCGAATAAACATTGAAAAACGCGATCCCGCGCGGCGAATATTCACGATCGAGCCGCGCCATCACCGGAGCGTAGGTGTTCGAATTGGGGCAATCCGTCGCGACAAACAGAAATACGGTAGCCTTGTGCCGCACCAGCTCGGCCGAAGTGTGCAGCGTCCCAGTGGCGTCTTTGAGCGAAAATCCGGGCCCGCCGTTGGAGGCCGCCAACATCGCCAGCGGCAAAAAAATCCCGAGTTCACACCTTCGCATAGCCGGTCCCTCCAACGATGTTACGCCGGAACCGCGCTTCAGAAAATCGCGTCGGCAAGTGATTCCCATGAAAACCCGCCCAACCCGGGACGGCGGGCTTCAAGCCCGCGCAAGGCTTTAGCCTTGCTGGTCGCGAGCAGCGCCAAAGTGCCCCGCGGATGGAAAATCCGCCGCCCGCGTGTTCTCAATTTCTTCGCTGATAGAACACCGTGCGCATATAACGCCGCGGCTCGAAACCCGAATCGGCGGGAAGAGACTCCGTCGCGCCGACGATCAGGCATCCGTCGGCGGCCAGCGACTTCGCCATCCGCGCGAACAGCGCCGCCTTATCCGCGTCCTGAAAATAAATCGCGACGTTGCGGCAGAAAACGATGTCGAACTGGCCCAGCGCCGAAAAATCGCGCATCAGATTCAGGATGCGGAACGAAGCCATGGCGCGAATCTCATCGCGGACCCGCCAGCCCGCGTCGCAGCGCACGAAATAGCGCGACCTTTCCGCTTCCGAGAGCCCGCGCTCCATTTCAACGTCGCCGTAAATTGCCTTGCTCGCCCGCGCCACCGCCCGCGAACAGATATCGGTGCCGATCAGCCGGATGTCGTATTTGTCGAAGTTGCCGACGAGCTCGCGCAGCACGATCGCGATGCTGTACACCTCCTGGCCGCTCGAAGACGCGGCGCTCCAGATGCGCAGCGGGATCCTCGCCGGGTTCGCGCGCGCGCGCCGGTCGATCAGCTCCGGCAGGATTTTATGGCGCAACAGCTCGAACGGCGCGCGGTCGCGAAAAAACAGCGTTTCCCCGGTGGTCACCGCGTCGATGATGGCGCGCTCCAGCGCCCCGCTGGTATCCGAACGCGCTTTGTTGTACAGCTCGCTGTAAGTTCCCGCGCGAGTCTGCGCCACCAGCGTGCGCAGCCGGCCTTCGATCAGGTAGTGCTTGGTGTGATCCAGATCGATTCCGCACACCGAATAGATGTAGGCAGCGAGCAGCTTGCGCTCCTCGCCGCCAAGCGTGGGACCGTCCGCCATCTATCCCGCCGCCTTGGCGATTTCCGCCGCGATCGAGCCCAGCGGCGCGACGATATCCACCAAACCCGCCTGGATCGCCTCCTTGGGCATTCCGAACACCGTGCTGGTCGCCTCGTCCTGCGCGATCGAGACCACGCCCGAAGCGTACAGCTCGCCCAGCCCGGCGGTTCCGTCGCGCCCCATTCCGGTGAGGATCACCGCGACCGAACGCCCCGGAAACGCAGCCGCCGCGGAGCGGAACAGCACGTCCACCGCGGGCCGGCAGTTGTTTTCCGGAGGATCGGAGGTGAGCCGCAGCACGATTTCATTGCGCCGGCCCGCCGTCACTTTCAAATGGCTTCCGCCGCGCGCCAGGTAGACGCTGCCGGGAAGCGCGATTTCGCCGCTCTCCGCCTCCTTCACCCGCAGCCGCGAAACCGAATCGAGCTTTTCGGCCAGCGTTTGCGTGAACAGCGGCGGCATGTGCTGCACGATGAGAACCGGCGCCGCCAGAGTCGCCGGCAGCGCGGGAACGATGCGCCCCAGCGCCTCCGGCCCGCCGGTGGACACGCCGATCAATACCATGGACGGCTTGAGCGCGCGCCCGCGTAACATCTGCGCCGGAGCGGGTCGAAGCATCGCGGGGCGCCGTCCGCCTCTGCCGTAATCCTCCACCGGGATGGTTTCAAACCGCGGCAATCGATGCGCAGCGGCGTTTTGCGGGCTCGAGTGCAGGATGCTCCGCACCTCTTTGCGATGCGCGACCGCGGCGACCAGCGGGGCCAGCCGCTCGCGCAACTGCTCCAGATTCTCTTCCGCGCCCCCCGGATTGCGGTTTCGCGACGAAATCCAGCGCGCCCAGCTCGAGCGCGCGCAGGGTCAGCTCGCGCGCGCGGTCGCCGGCCGAGCTGACCATCACCGTCGCGCTCTTGATTCCGTCCCGGCGCATGCCCATCAGGACGTCGAGCCCGTTTTTCCCCGGCATCTCCACGTCCAGCGTCACCAGATCGGGCGCGGCCGCGCGCATGCGCTCGAGCGCCTGGTCCCCGCTGCGGCACAATCCGGCGACCTCCACGCCGCCGATGCTTTCAAGCGCCAGCTTCATCACGCGCCCGAACGCCGCCGAGTCGTCCACCACCAGCACCCGAACGCTCATATATTTTCCGCCGCGAGAATTGCCGCCGCGTCCAGCACCGTCACCAGACGGCCGCCCGCGTGCGCGATCCCGCGCATGAAACGGCTCTGCGATCCCGTTACGCTCGACGGCGGCGGGTCGAGCGCGCGCTCATCGAGCTCGATCACTTCCGCCGCGCGATCCACCAGCAGCCCCGCCGTTCCGTCGCGATCCTGAACGATGTACAGCCGGCTTTCCTCGCCCAGCTCGGATTTGCCGAGCTGAAGAATCTGCGCCAGATCGAGCACCGCCACGATCTTGCCGCGCAGGTTCATGATCCCCAGAACATACCCCGGCGAGTGTGCGACGCGCGTGGTGCGGCGCGGGCGCACCACTTCCTCGACAAGCGCCGTGTCCAGCGCGAACAGCACGCCGTTCACGTAAAACGTCGAAACCAGCAGCGCGCGCGCGCCCTCGCCGGACGCTTCCCCTTCGACCACGTTGGCGGGCTTCATGGCGGCGCTCACAGTTGGAATTGCTCGACGGTATGCCGCAGATTTTCGGCCAGCTTGGACAGGTCCTCGGCGCCCGTGCGGACCTGCGCGCTTCCGTTGGCGGCTTCGCCCGCGGCGGTGTTTACCGCGCCCACGTCGCCGGCGATCTGCGCGCTGATCTGCGAGGTCTGCGCCACCTGGTCGCTCGCGCCTTGCACCCCGCTGGTCGCCTGGGCGATGTTGCCGGCGATGTCCTTGGTCGCCGCGGCCTGCTCCTCGATCGCGGTCGCGATGGAGGAGACGATTTCGCTCACGTCGCGGATGGTCTGCGAGATCCCTTCGATGTCCACGATGGTCTGCGAGGTGGAGGACTGGATGCCCGTCACTTTATCCTTGATGTCTTCCGTCGCTTTGGCCGTCTGCTGCGCCAGGTCTTTGATCTCGTTGGCCACCACGGCGAAACCTTTGCCGGCGGCTCCGGCGCGGGCGGCCTCGATGGTCGCGTTCAAGGCCAGCAGGTTGGTCTGCGCGGAAATGTTGCTGATGGTTTCCGTCACCTTGCCGATCAGTTGCGCCGCCTTGCCCAGTTGTCCCACCGATTCGGAAACCTGCGTCGCCTGCTCGGTCGCATCCGAGGTGATGCGGCGCGCTTTCTCCGAATTGGCCGCGATCTCGCCGATGGTCGCGGTCATCTGCTCGGTCGAGTTGGCCACCGAGGTGAGATTGGCGCTGGCATGTTCCATGGCCGCGGAAAGCGTGTGCATGGACGCGCTCATCTCCTCCGCCGCGGCCGCCACCGAATCCGCGCGTTCCGAAGTCTTGCGGCTTCCGCCCGCCATTTCTCCCGAAATCGCCGAAAGTTCGGTGGACGAAGCCGATAGCGTCTGCACGCCGTCGGCGACCCTCTTGATCATGGGCCGCAGGTTGAGGATCACCTGCTGAGTCGCCTTGGCCAGGTCTCCGGCTTCGTCGGCGCGCAGGCTGAGCGCGGCCGGGACGTCCTTCGATACGTTCCCATGGCTGACTTCCGCCAGGTGGCCGATGACGGCCGCCACCGGCCTGGCCACATCGCGCGCGATGGTGATCGTCACCGGAATCGTGGCGATCGACCCGGAGAGCGCGACCAGGATCAGCATCCAGCGGACGAACGACAGAGTCGCGGCGCTGGAGGCGGCGAGCGCGTCCATCTCGGCCTTGCGCCGCTCGACGATCTTGTTGAGCGCCTCCATCACCGGCGGAAGCGAGGTCACGCTGCCGTACTTGTATTGCGTCCAGGCGTCCTTGATTTTGCCGCTTTTCCACGAATCGATCACCTGTTTCTCGCCGTCGCTCATCTCCGCCACGGCTTTTTCGACTTCCGCCATCAGGCGCTTGTCCTCCTCCGTTCGGGCGCTCGCGGCGAGCTCGTGCAGCTCCTTTTCATACAGCTCGCGCTCCTGGTTGACCGGCGCGAGCAGCATGGATTTATCGCGCATTTCGTGACAAGAGTTGCATTTTCTCGCGGCGATGCCTTCTTCGTGCATCAGCACCGTCCCCACGTACATCACGTTGTCGGCGAGATGCATCTGCATCTCCAGCGTCTCGGAGCTGCGCGCCGCTTCCCGCCGCGATTCGTCCTGCGCGTCTTTGATGCGGACCATGGTCCACAGGGAAACCAGCATGATGCCGGAGAGCAGCGCCACGCCGCCCATCGACATCGCCCCGATTTTCTTTGCGAGCTTCATATTCGACAAAATTTTCATGGTTGTTCTCCCGTCTCGCGAGCCAAGGCCGCCAGATCGTTGGTTCCATCGTTTTCGGCCGGCGCGAGCGCCTTCCGGATGCTTCCTAATACCTGTTCGCGGTCGAGCTTGACGCAATAGCTGGTGGCGCCCGCCGCTGCTCCGCGGTGAAGGTCGTCGTCGCCGGCAAGCGATGTGAGCATGATCACCGGCAGGTGCGCCAGCGCGCGGTCCGCGCGAATGTTGCGGGTCAATTGCAGCCCGTCCAGACGCGGCATCTCGACGTCGGTCAGCACCAGGCGGATGCGCGCGCCTTCGCGCTGCAGCATCTCCCACGCCTCGCCTCCGTCGCTCGCGGCCAGAACTTTATAGCCGGCCTCTTCGAGAATGCGCGTGGTGTGTTCCCGGAAAAAATTCGAATCCTCGGCGAACAGGATGGTTTCACCTGCGGATGCGGTCGGTTCCCGCTGTTCCGGCGCGGGAGCTTCCAGGCGCGCGGTTTGCGCCAGCTCGAACGGATCGAGAATCAGCGTGGTCCGCCCGCGCAGAATGGCCGATCCCATCACGCCCGGCTGGCGCAGCGTGGCGCCGTCCATCTCGATGCCGGCTTCCATCACGTCCACCGGCCGCGAGGCCAGCAGGCCGAAGCTGTGCCCGGAGACTTCGAGCACCACCACGATCAGGTTTTGGTCCAGCG
>JASHWA010000089.1 GCA_030044325.1 Bryobacteraceae bacterium | reverse complement strand
ACCGTGGCGCGCTGGTGCAGAACGCCGGCGTCGTCACCGGAGGGCTGCCAGGCGCGGAAATCGCGGAAAAAATCGTCGAAGGCCGCGTTGAGCTCCGCGCTTCCGCGCAGCGATTGAAGGCGCATCAGCTTTTCTCCGATGGCCTGGCCGTCGGCCGAGCTGAAATATTTTTCGCCGGTATCGAATCCGTCATCGCGCGTGGAGGGCTTGGTTTCGTCGTCGGTCAGCGCGAGCGCGGACGTGTCGATGACGAGATCGGGCTTGCAGCGCGGCGCGGTCAACTGGGTGACGGCGTATCTGCGAAAGGCGTCGTGCAAACCTTCGACTTGCGACATCTGCTCGAGCAGGGGCATCTCGGCCTGAAGCGCGCCGAACGACACGGCGAAGGCGCGGTAATCGAGTCCGATGGCGCCCAGTTTTTCGGAAAACCCGGCGCCCACGAGGGCCCATTCGGCGGGCGTGAGCGCGACGCTTTCGAGCGCCTGGGCAAACGGCGCAAGCTCGCCGGGCGAGCGGATACCGGCGAGCACCGCGGAAAGAAACTGAATGTGCGCGGCCTTCTCTTTTTCCTGTGGCGAGAAGGCGGACTGCGCGACGCCGGCGGCGATTTCAAAATAGGGCGAGGCGTCGGCGACGAAGGGATCCGAGCAAGGACGCGGATCGAGGACGGGGCGCGCGATGGCGGAAAAAAGCTGGCGCGCTTTGGCGGGATCGACGGTGAGCAGCTCGCGCAGGACGCGGCTTTGGAGCGAGAGCGCGTCGAGGTCCGGGTCGCGCCCGCGGCCGCGATAAATGGCGCGGGTATCGGCGGGAACGGCGGGGAGCGCGGTGAGACGAATCGGCTCGGTGGCGGTGGAGGCGATGGCGAACGCCTGGGTGAGCAGCTCGATCTGGGCCTCGCGCTGCGGGATGCGGCCGGCCTCGATGAGCCGAACGATCGCGTCGGCGAAAACTTCGGGCGCCGCGCTGCGCGCCAGCTCGACGATGGGCAGCACTTCGGGAGGGATCTCGATTTTCGGTTTCTGGTCGGCGGCGCAAGCGAGCGACACGCACAGGCACAGCCACGCGCACAGTCTGAGCATGTCAGTGATTGACGAGGGAGGCGAACGATTCCGGGTCGAGGCTCGCTCCGCCCACCAATGCGCCGTCGATATCCGGCTGCGCCATCAATCCTCCGATATTGTCGGGCTTCACGCTGCCGCCGTAGAGAATGCGGCACGCCGCGGCGGCCTCGTCGCCGAACCGGCCGCGGATTTCGGAACGCAAAAAATGGTGCGCGGCGGCGGCGATTTCGGGGGTCGCGGTCTTGCCGGTGCCGATCGCCCAGACGGGTTCGTAGGCGATGCAGATTTTCGAAAACTGGCCGGGCTCGAGGGGCGCGATGCCGGAGGCGAACTGGCTGCCGAGCACGATTTCGGTGGCGTTCGCTTCGCGTTCTTCCAATCGTTCGCCCACGCAGACGATGGGTTTCAATCCGGCTTCGAGCGCGGCGATGATTTTCTTGAGCACGGTTTCGTCGGTTTCGCCGAAGTACTGGCGGCGCTCGCTATGGCCGATGATCACCCATTGGCAGCCGATGGAAGTGAGCATGGGGGCGGAAACTTCGCCGGTATAGGCGCCTTCCTTGAGCCAGAAAAGATTCTGCGCGCCGATTTCGATGCGGGTGGCGCGCGCGGCGCCGATCGCGGCGGGAAGATTGACGAAGGGCGGGCAGATGACGATTTCGCGAGGGGCGGCTCCGGCGACCATGGGAATGAGACGTTCCAAGAACGCAATGGTCTCGGGCGCGGTCTTGTGCATTTTCCAGTTGCCGGCCAACACTGGTGTGCGCATCGTTTTCAGAATAGCAATCGACAGGGCTTGTGCCCGGCGCCCGGAGGGCGTATGATCGCGTGCGAAAGGGGACAGCCATGGCGACTTATCTTTGTCAAGGAAGCTACACGACCGAGGCGTGGGCGAACATGATTGCGCATCCGGTGGACCGAACGGAGGTGGTGCGGCCGGTGATCGAGAAATTGGGCGGCAAACTTCTCCACGCGTGGTTCGCGTTCGGCGACAGCGACATCTTCGTGATCGTCGAATTTCCGGGCAACGTGGAGGCGGCGGCTCTGGCGCTGGCGATCGCCGGCGGCGGCGGGTTCAAAGCCATGAAGACCACGCCGCTGATGAGCGTCGCCGAGGCGCTGGAGGCGATGAAGAAGGCCGCGAAATCGGGCTACAAAGCTCCTGCGCGCGGCGCGCACGCGTAGTGGTCAGCGCTGGTTCCAGCGGAGCGTGATTTCGGCGATGGCGGCGGCGGCATCGGTGGTGTACAGCCAAAAGACCTGAACCGCGTGCGAGCAGCGGACCTGCATTTTCAGTCCGCCGCCGGTGGGCGTGAACTTCAGGTGTTCCTTTCCTTTATGCAGCGGCGTGATCACACCGAGGGCGATTTTGGTGACGTGCGGGCTGTCGCGGGCGGCTTCGACGACGGGAATGGCGTCGGGGATGACGGTGGAATGCTTTCCGTTGAATTTGGGGCCTTCGAGCAGCCCGCGGATATGGCTCACATCCGCATTCTAGACCGGGTTGGGGATGGTGCGCGAACGCGCTCCATTACGGTCGCGCGTCACCGATGTTCCAGGCCGGGTTGGGATTGTGCGGGCGGATTGTCGCGGTGGGTTCACAGTGTGCGCGGGCGATTCGAGCGGGCGATGGGGAATGAACGCGATGGGCGCGGCATGTGACGTGCTAGATTTCCAGCATGCGCAAGCCCGCTGCGGCTGCGTCCGTGGCCTTTCACGGCGCGGCCTTGCTGTTGCTGTTTTCGCTGCGTTTCTACACGCCCGAGCCGGTGCGGCGGGCGGATGTGCGCTTTGTCACGCTGTCCGCGCCGCCGCGCGCGATCGCCACAGACGGAGGCGGAGGCCAGCGCCAGCCGCTTCGGGCCAGCCGCGGACGGGCGCCGCAGATTTCGCCGCGCAAGTTCCCGATCCCTCCGTCGATTCCGCATAGTCCTGCGCCGAAGCTGATCCTCGACCAGTCGTTGATCGAGGCGCCGGACCTAAATATTCAGTCGGCGATGATCGGCGACCCGCTCGCTCTCGCGGGGATTCCGTCGGGAGGGTTGGGAGGACCGGTGGGAGTCGGAAATTCGGGAAGCGGAGGGATCGGGGACGGTCCGGGAGGGCCGCGCGTGGGCAGCGGCGGGAAATCGGCGCTGAAGCTGACGCGGCAGCCGGAGTTGATCTACAAAGAAGAGCCCGAATATTCAGAAGAGGCGCGCAAGGCGCGCTATGAGGGGACGGTGGTGGTTGCGTTCGACGTGGATTTGAGCGGGCGTCCGATTCATATTCGCGTGGTGCGGAGTTTGGGGTTGGGATTGGATGAAAAAGCGATGGAGGCGGTTGGGCGCTGGAAATTCCGGCCAGCGGCGGTGGGGGATAAACCGGTGGTGGCGCCGGCGGAGGTGTTTGTAACGTTCCGGCTGCTATAACGTCCCTTTATTGATGAAACAATTCGCGATCCTCTTGCTTTTTTCGGCGGCGGCTTACGGGCAGCTTTTTGG
>JASHWA010000088.1 GCA_030044325.1 Bryobacteraceae bacterium | reverse complement strand
CTGTCGAAGGCGATGGTGCGGGCGCCGTTCATCGTGTCGAGATTCTGTTCCACGGCGAAGCTGGCCGGGCTTTCTTCCTTGACGATGGTCAACGTGCCGTTTCCTTGCGTGCTGAAAGCCTCCATCGTCGCCGGGTTGAACACCGCGCCATCGGATCCGCCCGCGATCGGAACGGTGGTGAGGATCTTGCCATCCTTGGCGCTGAGGATCACCATGACCGGCTTAGGCGGCTGCGCCGGCGGATTGCCGGAGCTGGCGCACGCGGCGAACAGAACATGGTTCTTCGGATCGAGGGCCAGCCCATTGCACCGGCCCACGTCGGGGAACGGATAATGCACCACCGTTTTCATAGTCTTCACGTCCACCACCGCTACGCCGCCCGGCATATCCTGCATGACGACGTAGAGCATTCCCTTGCCATCAGCGATGGCTTCTTCGGGAGTTCCTCCCAAATCGATGACGCCGACGAGGTCGCCGCTTTTCGCGTCGATGACCGTCGCATCCTTGGTCGGGTGGCTGAAAACGTACACGCGCTGGTTGAAGCGATCGAAGCAGATGCCGTCGGGACGCGCGTTGGGCGCCGCATCGATGGTCTTGATCAGCTTCATCGTCTTGGTGTCGAACATCGAGATGGGCCGGCTGCTGGTGAATCCGTGGCCCGATTTCGGATCAACGGCAGTGCCTTGCCCACCCACGCCGGCGATTTCCCCCACCAGTTCGAGCGTGTCGAGATTGTAAATGCTCAACCGCGTTTCAACGCCCGAATTGGGAGCGCCGCGGCGGGGAATGTACAGGCGCCGCCCGGCCGAATCCGCGTAAATATAATCCCAACCGCCCTCGCCGCCAACCTTGGCGCGCTTGAGAACTTTGTAGGGTCCGGACTCCTGCGCAAGACCGGCGGTCGAGAAAATGGCGAGGGCAACAACGAAATATCTGAGGGGGTTCATTTCGATTCTTCCGACCGAGTATAGCCCATCTTGTGGGATCGGCTCGCCGTAAGAGAGTCTGTTCGGAACCTGAGCACCCGCGGCATGACTGCCGCGGCTCGCGCGGCGCGGCGTGAAGAATCGCGGGAAAGCCGGCCACGCTGTGCGCGGAAGGAGTCGCATGAAACTGACCCTGTTCTCTCCGTGCGTGGAAGACAAGAACCCCCCCGACGGGAGCCGCCGGGAATCGATGGCGATAACCGGCTCTGTCGCGGATGTGGCACTGGCGGTATGCTCTGGTCATGCTCGATTTTCGCTATGCACTCCGCAAGCTTCGATCGAGTCCCGGATTCGCGTCGCTTTCGATTTTCACGCTGGCCGTCGGCGTCGGGGTCAATACCGCGCTGTTCAGTATCGTCGATACGCTGCTGCTGCGCGATCTCCCGTTCAAGGACGCCTCGCGCCTCGTCTATGTCACCGAATTCTGGCCGCATGAGCCGATCGTGCCGGGTCCTCCTTCGCCCGATTTCGAAAATTGGCGGCGCCACTCGCAACTTATCGATGGCATCGCGGCATACGGAGGGGGAGCCGACGCGCTGACCCTCACCGGCGCGGGCGATCCGATGAGAATCGACGCGACGATGGTGACCGCAAAGCTGCTCGACCTGATCGGCGCGCGTCTTGAATGGGGACGCAACTTTACCGAACGGGAGGATTCGGCCGGCGGCGCACCCGCGGTGATTCTGGGCGCGCGGCTGTGGCGGGAGCGGTTCGGGTCATCCCGGAAGGTTGTCGGCAGGACCATCGATCTGGGCGGCATCGCGCGAACCGTGGTGGGCGTGCTGAGGGACGATTTCGTTTTTCCGGACAATCATTTTTCGCCGGATTTGCTGGTGCCGATGATTCTGCCGGCGGATCCGAACTGGCACGACGACACGAACTTCCGCCTGCTTCGTGTGCTCGCGCATCTGAAGGCGGGAGTTTCCGAAGGCGCTTTGCGCGCGGAGTTTTCAGCGCTGGTGGCGGCGACCAAAAGCCAGGAACCGCCACAGATGGTCACCATGCGCCGCGACATGGAAATTCGCGTGATCCCTTTGCGCGCGTGGCTCTCCGGCGACGTGCGCCGGCTGGTGCTGGTGCTTCAAGCCGCGGTCCTGATGGTGCTGTTGATCGGCTGCGCCAACGTCGCCAATCTGCAGATCGCGCGATCCATCTCGCGGCGCAAAGAGATGGCGCTCAGGCTGGCGCTGGGCGCCTCACGCGGCCGGCTGATCCGGCAGCTTCTCACCGAAGGTCTGCTCTACGCGGCCATCGGCGCGATCGCGGGGCTCGCCGCAAGCTACCTGGCGACCGGTTGGCTGCGCAGCTTCCTGCCCGCGAATCTGCATTTGGCCGATCGCATTCACATCGATGCGGTGGTATTGATGTTCACGCTCGCGATCGCAATTCTCGCGGGATTGCTCACGGGATTGGCGCCGGTCATCTCGATCTGGCGAAGCGAGCTGATCGAAGCCATCAAGACCGGGTCGGGCAGAGCGACGCAGGGCTTGTCGCATCATCGGCTGCGCGGGGCGCTGGTGGTTGGCGAAGTCGCGATCGCGATCGTGCTGCTGGCGGCCGCGGGTGTGCTGATCCACAATTTTCTGCATGCGGCCGATCTCGATCCGGGGTTCCAGCCGGCCGGGGTCGTCAGCATGCGCATCGCGAAGCCGTATAAGGACCCTTCGGCTGCGCACGAATATAGGAATTTCTTTACGCAAGTGCTGGAGGGTGCGCGCGCGATTCCGGGCGTCGAAACGGCGGCGCTCAGCACCGGTATTCCTCCGGCGGGCACGCTTGGCTACGGGGGCATCGGTTTTGAAGGAAAACCCGCTCCGCCCGGCGGACGCCCGAGCCTCCCGGTGAACATCATCACGCCCGATTATTTCGGGACTCTCGGCATTCCCATTCTGCGCGGCCGCGCGTTCACGGCGGCCGACCGCGAGCATTCGCCGCCGGTCGCGATGGTCAATCAGGCATTCGCTGAAGAATTCTTTCCAGGCGAGGACGCGCTTGGCAAGAGGATCGAAGTAGCCTCCCGTGACGGAAGCTGGAGCGAGATCGTGGGCATCGCGGGGAACGTGCGCGAGCAGGGCAGGCGGCCCTTCGACTCGATGGTGGTTTACGTGCCGTTTGGCCAATTCGACGAGTTCGAGATGATTCTGTCGTTCAAATCGTCGATGCCGCGCGCGGCCTCCGCCACGATCAAAGCGGCGATGAAAGCCGTGCACTCGGCGGATCCCAATCAAGCGGTGTACGACGTCGCGACCATGCGCGAGCGGCTCTCGGAATCGATTTCGGTTGCGCGCGCCAACATGCTGCTGATGGGAATTTTCGCGGGGCTGGCGTTTCTTCTGGCGGCAATCGGGATCCTCGGCGTGCTGGCTGATTTCGTCAGCCGGCGTTCGCACGAGATCGGAGTGCGCATGGCGCTGGGGGCGCGTCCGCGAGACGTGGTGGCCATCGTCGTACGCGAAGGAATGCTGCTGACCGCGGTTGGAATCGGAGTTGGCTTGAGCGGATCGTTCGCAATCGTGCGTGTGTTGCGGACGCTGGTGAGCGGCGTCGCGGTGAACGATCCGGCGACGTTCGCGATCGTTTCTTTGGTCTTCCTATTGATCGCAGCGGGCGCCTGTTATCTGCCGGCGCGGCGCGCGTCCCGGGTGGATCCGGCGACCGTGCTGCGAGACGAATAGGGGCATTAGGCCGTTTTAATCGTGCAGCCGCAAATCCCGGCACCCCGGGCGGCGCGGGCTGCGTCTATTGAATCGGGTGGAGGGGAATATGAAGAGATCAGCGGCGATTTTAACGATTCTGATCGTTCCCGGAGCGGTTTTCGCGCAAGCTCCCGAGCAGGCGCCTCCGCCGGAAGCGCAGGCGCAAGGGCAGGCGCCGCTGCTTTCGCCGCAGCAACTGGATAACCTGGTGGCGCCCATCGCGCTCTATCCCGATCCGTTGCTCGGCCAAGTGCTCGCCGCGTCCACTTATCCACTCGAAATTGTCGAGGCGCAGCAGTGGCTTCAGCAGAATGCCGGCTTGCGCGGCCAGCGGTTGATCGATGCCGCGCGGCAGCAAAACTGGGACCCGAGCGTTCAGGCCCTGGTCGCGTTTCCCGATGCGATGGCGATGCTGACGCGCGATATTCAGTGGACCACCGATCTCGGCAACGCGTTCCTGGCGCAGCAATCCGACGTGATGGACGCGATCCAGCGCATGCGGGCGCGGGCCGAACAGAACGGGCGGCTCCAATCGACCCCGCAAGAGACGGTAAACACAGTGCCGAACTCGAACGGCGAGCCCGCGATCCAGATCCAGCCCGCGGACCCGCAGGTGATCTACGTTCCGCAATATAATCCGGTCTACGTGTGGGGTCCGCCGATTTATGGCGCCTACCCTCCGCTGTGGTACCCGCCGGTGGGTTACGGCTTCGGATTCGGAGTGGGCGTGTTGTTAAGCGGACTGTTTACGGGGTTCCTGGGGTTTGGAGGATGGGGCTGGGGATTGAACTGGCTGGCGCACGGCCTGTTCTTGAACACGCTGTTTTTCCATCATTTCGGATTTTCGGGATTCGGATCGGGATTTTACGGCCGCTCGGGAGTGGTCGCGTGGGCGCACAATCCGGCGCATCGGATGGGAGTTGCCTACCCGAATCGCGCAGTCGCCGGGCGATTTGGATCTAGCGCAGGCCGGTTCGCGGGTGGATACAATGCGCG
>JASHWA010000087.1 GCA_030044325.1 Bryobacteraceae bacterium | reverse complement strand
GAAACTCCAAAATGCTTACGCGATGGCCGAGTACGCCGACGCCAAGCGTGCGCTGGAGCGTCTGCATCGCGAGTTGATGGATCTGAATCCGAGCGCGGCGCGCAGCCTGGAAGAAGGGATGGAGGAAACGCTCACCGTTCACCGGCTGCGGGTGCCGGACCAGCTCCGCCGGACGTTGTGCTGCACCAATGTGATCGAGTCCGCCTTTTCGATCGTCGAAACCATTTGCCGGAACGTGAAGCGCTGGCGCCCTGGCGATCAGATCGAGCGCTGGGTGGGCTCGGGATTGTTGGTCGCCGAGCGCCAGTTCCGCAGGGTTATCGGCCATCGTCAGATTCCGTTGCTGCTATCCTCGATGGCCAACGCCGTTTCAAAGAAACCGATTGCGAAAGGATCCGCTGTTGCGTAGCCTATGAGAGTCGAGGGTCGCTAACTTTCAACGACGTTCCGGGCAATCTCGCATTGAAGATGAAGTGCAAGAATTCCACAAAAATTCTCAAAGGGGCACCGCGAGATGGTGAAGTTGAGTGTGACACCTCAGGCTGTTTTTCTTGCTCCTCTTGCTTCTCTGGTTTTGAAGAAAGAGCGTGCAATGAGCACGCGACTTTCTCACTTCTCAAGCTTGGGCGGAGTTAAGGTCATCCACTCGAACTGGATTCCCGCAGGAAGCAGCACCTTATCGCGTTTGGTGCGGATTTTGAACAATCCGCCGGTTGCCGTGCCTTGCAGGGAAATATCGACGCCACCAACGCGGGGCTTGGAGGGAACAGCCACGCCCGCAAAGGGGGCCGAACCGGCGCCGATTTCAAGCGTATCGAACGCGACTTCGATATCGAAGCCGCGATGGTCGTTCATATGATGCATCGCCCGCATGATGCGGCCGCGAACGCGCGCGTCGGCAGGCACGGGCTTCTGTGCTTTCGGCTTACGGCGGGGGTTCTCGATGCGCGCCCACACGATATCGCCCGCAGCGGCTTTTTCGGTATCGATGGGCGAATCGAGGCGCAGGCCGATGCGGTCCGCGGCGGGAAGCGGCTTGATTTCGACGGTTGCGGCGGGCGCCGGCGGCGCGGTGTCATCGGCATCGAAGCGGATGCTGGTTTCGACGGTATATTCGTGGCATCCCGAAAAGGTGGTGGTGCTTTCGGTCGCGGTGCCGTCGGGATGGATGGTTCGAAGGGTGCTGGTGACCGGAATCAGGAACTCGCCGTTGCCGACCTTAACATGGTGATACACGTTGATCGTGCGGGCGCGGCACATTCCGGAATAAGGCGGAAGAAGACCGGTCTCAATGGTGAGACTGATCAGCTCCGCGCTATCGGCGGCGATTTCGAGATCGCCGCTATATTCGGTTTTCCAGCGCGCGCCGTCAAGCAGCCTCACCATGTAGTCGCTCGCGTCGATCGGAACGGCGTAATGATAGGAGAAAAGGGTCGGGCCGCCGCGAGTCCCAGCTCCCGTGAAGTCGAATCTTGCGCCGGGATTCTGAAAAACCTCCGACAGATTGCTGCCGAACGCGCCGGAGCTGATGGGGCCGCTCTCGACGATATCGATGCCGTGCGTATCGAACTTGCTCGCCTGTGGCCAGGAGTCGACCTCGCCGCCTTCGCCCACGGCAACTTCCAGACTCACGCGGTCAGTCGCGTTGAGGCGCAGGTTGGGGCTGAGCTTGCTCTCGATCGCCGGGCAGAAGTTTGCCTTCGGCAAGATAGCTTTGATTGGATCGAGATATGCGCGTTCGATGTTTTCGAGGCACACGTAGCGGGGAAGGCGATCGATAGTATTGACGACGTGCTCGCGGGCCCGGTCGAGCACGGCCTGGGCTTGCGCGGCCAAGTCCTTCGTGGTGCGTCCATTCGGCGAAAGATCCTGCGCGATGCCGAAGGCGGCGGCGAGCGTGAGCAGCAGGAGTTTCATCGAAGCGATTATAGCGACTCTTAGAATTCGAGCGCGGCTGCCGGATATTTTCCATCTGACTCTCGCGGCCAACACGCCTCGCAGGCCACCTTGCGCGATTTCGCCCAGTATCTAAGCTCGTCTGCGGACCCGGTCCGAAATCGTTGATTGTCCGAGCCTTTCCGAGGTAGGTAGAGCGGTCGGCGTCAATATACTGATGCGGAGACTAAATTCAGGCTGAAAAAAGGATGTCAGTGCCCTTTTCCGACTCGCTCACGCGTTCCGCACCGTAGCTCGTCAAGTATCTTGACCGTGAGCGGTCTCCCTTTTTTCAACAAGGACTAAGCCATGCGCCCATGAGGGTTGAGCGCATTCGCGCGGGTCGAACCTGTGCATGTTCCTTTTGGCGCATTGGCTTGCGCGCCGTTCCAATAACGTTCCTGATTTGAAACGTACTTACACTATGTATCGTTTTGGTAATGCGATTGCCCCCTTAGGCATGTACAAGAGAGGAATAAGACGAGGGATTAGGGGATGAGGGGCATACGACGGAACACAGGCTTGCTGTGGAGCGTCGTTCTGATCGCTGCGGCGCCGGCGATCGCGGCCACGCACCCGGTACCCCTCGATAAAAACACCGACGCAGCCAAGTGCATCGAGTGCCACGCCGACAAAACCAAGGGCAAATCGGTGCATTCAGCCATGGCGATGGGCTGTCTGAGTTGCCACGAGCTGCGCGTATCAAAGGAAGTCACACGCATCAAGCTCACCACGGCGACCCCGGTCAAGCTGTGCATCCAATGCCACGGCGATAAGGACGCGTCAACTGCAAAGGGCGCGGTGCATCCGCCGGGCGTGCGCGATTGCCTCAAGTGCCACGATCCGCACGAATCGGACAACAAGAATCAGTTGCTGAAGCCGATCGGCGGCTCGACCAACAAGGACAATCTGTGTCTCGATTGTCACCAGACCGGAACGCATGTGGATGCCAAGGGCAGCCGGCACGGGGTTCTCGACGGATGCGACTCCTGCCACGTGATCCACAAGACGGGCGCGCCCACCGAGCGCGAATTCAAAGATCACCTGACCAAGAACTCGCCCGCGCTGTGCGTGGATTGTCACGACGTGAAAGACGCGGATTTGCAGAAAGCGCATCAGAACCAGCCGTTCGCCACGGCCGATTGCCTGAGCTGCCACGATCCGCACGAATCGAAATCGCCCAAGCTGATGCAGACCTTCGTGCACGACGTGTTTTCGAACTGCGATACATGCCACGCGGCGGCGAAAGACGGAAAAGTGGTGCTCACTCAGGCCAAGGTAAACGATCTGTGCACCACGTGCCATTCGGAGCAGGCCGACGTGATCGCCAAAGCGAAAGTTCCGCACGCCGGCGCGCAAGGCGATTGCATCGATTGCCACAGTCCGCACGCGGGAGCGACGAAGGTCATGCTTCGTCCCGATCCAGTGAACGTCTGCCTGGGGTGCCATTCGACGCAGGCGGACGAACTCAAGAAGGCGCATCCGCACCAGCCGGCCGCGATTCAAGGCTGCGATACCTGTCACGAAGGTCACGGCGGCGAAAATCCGAAGCTGCTGCGCGCGGCGTCGGTGAATGCGCTGTGCCTGGAATGCCACGGCCCGGACCGCTCGCCCGCGCCGGTGGATAAAGCCGACCTGGTGACCATCTTCAACGGGAAAGTGACGCTGCCCGGCAACTATTTCCGCAAATTTCCGGTGCTGCCGATCCAGAACGGTTATGGCCATCCGACGGAGCGGCATCCGGTCATCAGCCTGATGGATGCGAAGGATCCGACCAAGGTCAAGGCGCAGATCAGTTGTCTCACCTGCCATCAGCCGCACAGCTCGGCCAAGCCCGGCCTGTTGATTAAAGATCAGGCGAATAATTACGCGTTCTGCAAGAGCTGCCATGCCAACGGTTTGGATTTGATGCAGACCACCCTGGGAGGGAAATGAGATGTCGAAAATCGCGCTGGTGATTCTCGCGGTTCTCCTGGCGCTTCCGGCCGTGGGCCAGAGGAGGAAGAAGGCCACAACGGACGACGATAACCCGGCGAATAAGAGAACCAAAGTCAACCTGGACATCAGCAAGCTCGTGTGGCCCCAGCCGCCGGCGATCGCGCGCATCAAGTTCAAGGAGATCAAGACCGGGCAGAAGATCGATCCCGACATGTTCAAGCAGAAGAAAGGCAAGCAGAGCTGGATGGACCGGCTCGCGGGCGCGCAGCCGGTGGGGACCATCGATGAAAAGAAAATTCCCTACCAGCTTTTGCGGCCGTACGGCGTGGCGGTAGATTCCAAGCGCACGATTTATGCAGCCGATCAGTCCGTGGGCGCCATCTTCATGTTTGACGACGAGGGTAATGTCAGCCTGATCAAGAACGGAGCCGACGCGCACTTCGGGCTGGTGGATGGGCTGGCGATCGACGATGACGACCGGCTGTTTGTCAGCGATTCGAAATTGAATCGCGTTACGGTTTTCAACCCCCAGCACAAAGTGATCGCGAATGTCGGCGCGGATGTACTGATGAATCCCGCGGGCCTGGCGATCGATACGGAGAACCGGTTTCTGTATGTTGTCGACACCGGCAACGACGTGATTCGCGTGTTTGACGCGGACACTTTCAAGCCGCTGCGCGTGATAGGCGTGCCCGGAAAAAAGCATACCCTCAACGATCCGGGAACGTTTTCGCTTCCTTATGGCGTGGCGGTGGATGGAGCGGGCAACCTGTACGTCACCGACACGTTCAACGACCGCGTGGAGATCTTCGATCCTGACGGGACGTTTATTTCGCAATTCGGAAAGAACGGCGATTCTGCCAGCGATTTCGAGCGGCCGAAGGGCATCGCCATCGATTGCGACGGGCATATCTGGGTCGTGGACGCGACGCAGATGCGCGTGAAGGTTTTCGACACGCAGGGTAAGCTTCTGATTTATTTCGGCGGCTGGGGATATTGGCCCGGCCAGTTTATGGGTCCCAACGGGATCGCCATCGATAAGGAAAACCGGGTCGTCGTGACCGAGACCTTTCCCGGGCGCGTTCAAATTTTCCAATACGTGACCGACGCCCAGGCGGAAAAGCTCAAGAGAGCCCGCGAGGCGGGGGAATGAGATGCAGCAGTTTTTTATAACCGATGCGGCGGTGTGCCGCAAATCGTTCATTCAAGGTGTGCATGAAATGTCCTTTGTCCGGACAAGACGTTGTAAGGTAGTACATTTTTTTCAGGCTTAGGAGGCCTAATTAGCATATGCAACGAGTATTAAAACTTGCTTTAGTAGTGATCGCGTGTACGGCCGTGGCGATGGCAGGCCTGCCTGCTCCATCGCAGACTACCGATATTCTCGGCGCGCACCTCGGCTACGGCCGCGGCTGTGTGATGTGCCACGCACCGCACA
>JASHWA010000086.1 GCA_030044325.1 Bryobacteraceae bacterium | reverse complement strand
TCGCCCACCAGCGGCGATTCGATCATCACGCGCCGGCGCTGGTAGTGCATTTCGAACTGCGTGCCCGCAAAGGACGATTGAATCCGCTGGGCGCGCAGTTGCGCCTCAAAGTCGAATCCGTACCACAGCTCGTGGCGGGCCTTCCCCGCCATGGCGTCGCTCGCGAGATCCTCATAATTCAACACGGCCCAATCCGGCGCAGGCGAATCCTCGGGCCGGAACAAAAGTCTCTTGGCCGCCGCGTACTCTTCCAGGGTGTGGTGAAAATCGAGGTGATCGCGCGTGAGGTTGGTGAAGACCGCGGTGTGAAATCTGATGCCAAAAACCCTTCCTAATGCGAGGGCGTGAGACGAAACCTCCATTGTAAACCGGCTGCCGCCGCGGCGGGCGACCTCGTTCGCCATGCGCAGGATGTCGAGCGACTCCGGGGTGGTATTGGCGGCGCGCAAAACCTCGCCGCCGATGCGGTATTCGATGGTCCCCACGAGCCCGGTGACCAGGCCCGCCACGCGGAAGATGGAGTCGATCAGAAATACGGTGGTGGTTTTTCCGTTGGTGCCGGTGACGCCGGTGAACAGCACGCGCTCATCGACGCTGTCGTAAAAATTCCGCGCGGCCGCGGCCAGCGCGCGGCGCCCATGCTCAACCTCAATCCAGGCGCCTGAGAAATGTTCCGGCCGCGGGAGGTCTGAGACCACCGCGACCGCGCCGCGGCCGATCGCTTCCTGCGCGAAGCGCCTGCCGTCCACGCGCGATCCCGAAAACGCGAAAAACAAGAAATCCTTCCCCACGCGGCGCGAATCGTACTCCAGCCCCGCGACGCTCGAACGGGCGATGTCCGGCGCGAGCGACCCCTTCAGCTTCACGCCGGCCAGCGCCTGTTCAAGCGTCATTTTTCGAATTGCACCCGCACTCGCGCTCCCGCCGGCAGAATCTCTCCCGCTGCCGGCTCCTGCTCCCGCACCCATCCCATCCGTACCGCGCCGGCGAGATCGACGGGCATTCCCGTCGCCGCCGATTCCTCCAACACCTGGCGCAGCGTCATTCCGCGAAAACTGGGAACTTTGGGACCGGTCAGCGCCGGGGAAAAAAGCCGCCGGTCCACGGGTGATTCCGGAGCCTGAGCTACGGAACCCTCCGGGACCGGCGGTGACGGAGTATTGGAGGATACAGCCTGCGCGTGTGCCGCATGGTCATGCGGCCCATCGAGCTCGTTGATGGCCGGGGGATCTCCCAACCCGGCGATGGCCAGATCGTCAGCGTCGTCCGCGGCCGGCTTGGCGGTGGGGAGCGCGTCCTGATCCGGCAGATCTTTGGGGACGTCCAGAATCCGCAGCGAGGTCATCGCGACGTCGCGGAAAACGGGCGCGGCCACGGGGCCGCCGTAGCCCGCGGCGCCGCCGCCCGTGTCTTCCATGGTCACGGCGATCACGATCTGCGGATTGGCCACCGGCGCGAACCCCAGAAAACTCGCATTATAACGATGCGTGTAAACGTGCGCCCTGAAATCGTAAACCTGGGCCGTTCCGGTCTTACCGCCGGAGGTGTAGCCGCGCAGATTCGCGAGGTTGCGCCCGGTTCCGCGGAGCACCACGCCTTCCATGAACGTGCGCATGGTGATGGCGGTTTCGGGTTTCAGAATGCGCCTGGGCGAATCGGAGGTGAAGCGCTCTTCGGGTTGGCCCGGCTTCCAGCTCGCCAGCACGATGCGGGGACGCACCAGCATTCCGCCGTTGGCGATGACCGCGCCGGCGACCGCGAGCTGGAGCGAAGTGGTGCTCACCTCATGCCCCATCGCGACCGAGCCGATCGAGGTCTGGGTCCACTGCTCCACCCTGCGCACCATCCCCGCGGATTCGCCCGGCAGCTCGATGCCGGTCTTGCGGCCGAATCCGAAGCGGCGGATGTAGTCGTACATTTCGCGATCGCCCACTTTCATGCCGATCTGAATCGCGCCGATGTTGCTCGATTTCTCGAACACTTCCTGAACGGTCAGCAACCCGTGATGACCGGCGTCATGAATGATGCGGCCGAACAGATTGAACGCGCCGTTGTGGCAATCGATGATCGTGCCGGGCGTGAGGCGGGTGGTTTCGAGCGCGGCGGAAAGCGTGACGGTCTTGAAGACGCTGCCGGGCTCGAACGGCGTGGTCACGGCGAGATTGCTGCGCGCATTTTCGGGTTCTTTCGAGCTGGGCGGCTGGTTGGGATCGTAGGTGGGATAGTTGGCCATGGCCAGAATCTCGCCGGTGTAAGGATTCATGGCGACGATCGATCCGGATTTCGCGCCGCTCGCCGGAACGGCTTTTTCGAGAAGCTTCTCGGCTTCGTACTGGAGGTTGGAATCGATGGTCAGCGTGAGGTTTGCGCCGGGATCGGGCCGGCGCGCAACGACCATATCGTAGGGATTCTGGCGAACGTCGGTGTACACGCGCGCCAGGCCGGGGCTGCCGGCGAGGTCGTCATCGAAACTGGCTTCGATTCCGGCGACGCCGTGTTCGACGGTGTCGTCCGGATCGGTCATCCCCATGAAGCCGACGACGTGCGCGGCGAGGGAATGATGCGGATACAAGCGCAGAATTTCGGGCCGGAATTCGACCCAGTCGAGCTTGAGACTCCGCAGCCGGTCGGCCTCCTCCGCGAGAATTTTCCGCTTGATCCACAGGAATCCGCTGCCGCGGAGCTGGGAGGCCTGGATTTTTTCGTAGATCGTGGCGCGATCGAGATCCAGGCTGCGCGACAGAATCTCGGCGGCCATGGCCGCGTCGCGAATTTTCTGCGGATTGACGCATACGGATTCGGCGGGGATGCTTTTGGCGAGCGGCTGGCCGAAGCGATCGAAAATGGAGCCGCGCAGCGCGGGGATCTCGCGCATTTTCTGCTGCTGCTGCTGCGCCAGCTTCAGCAGGTCGTCGTGATGGACGACCTGGAGGGAAACCAGGCGCGCGAAAATCAGCCCGCCCCAGCCGAGCAGCAGCCACAACAGTGCGTGCAGCCGTCGTATGGATTGGCTTTCGCGCATGGGGTTCGGCTATTTGCCGCTGTCTTCGGGTTCGACCATGGCGAGCGCGCCGCTCTTGTTCAGATACACCACGCCCTGCGCCGGCGGATCGATGAACTGCTGCTGTTTGGCGAGCTGTTCCATGCGCGCGGGCGAAAGCATCTGCGCTTCCAGCAATTCGAGCGACGCCTGCTCGTCGACCAGGCGCGACTGTTCCTGCTTGAGCGACTGGATCTGGTAGCCGGCGAGCAGCGAATACGCGCTCGGCAGCAGCACCGCGATCAGTAAGATCACCGCCGCTCCGGCCGATCCGATCAGCTTCCAGCACACCCGCCGCGTCTTGGGATCGGACACGCGCACCACGCCCGAGTTGTCGATGCGCTTGATGAAAAAATAGATGTCCTCGTTCGCAAAGGCGCGAACGCGCGTCGATTCGGTCCTCGGCGCGATGCTACGCGAAGCGGGTTGCGCGGAATGATCTTCGCGATCGAACAGCCGGTTATAGGCGTTCGCTAGAGCTGTTGCCATGTGGTTCTCCGATCACCTCCAGGGCGCGCAGCTTGGCGCCGCGCGACGCCGGATTGGCTCTGATTTCCTGCTCCGCAGGCCGCACGACGTGGCGGGTGAGGATGTGCGCCCGCCCGCTTTTCGCCATGGCCTGAAAACTGTGCTTCACCGGCCGGTCTTCGAGTGACATGAAGGTCACCACCACCGCGCGTCCGCCGGATTTCACGACGCGCGGAATCGCGGCCAGCAGCGCGTCGAGCTGCTCCGGTTCCTGATTCACGGCGCGCCGGAGCGCCATGAACGCCTGTGTGGCCGGGTGAATTTTGTGGGTACGCGGCGCGGCCTGCTCGATCAGCTTGGCCAACTGACCGGTGGTTTGGAACGGCCGCGCGCGCACGATTGCTCTGGCTATCTTCCGAGCCCTCCTTTCCTCTCCCAGTCGATACAGGAGATCGGCGATGGTTTTTTCCGATTCGAAATTCACGATATCCGCCGCGGCCGGGCCGGCGCCGCGATCCATGCGCATATCGAGCGGCCCGTCCATCATCAGCGAAAAGCCGCGTTCTGCCGCGGTCAGCTGATACCGCGAAACGCCCAGATCCGCCAGCAGCCCGTCCAGTTGTTTTATTCGTTCGGCTGCCAGCACCTCTCCGATTTGCGCAAACGCCGCCTGGTGGAAGCGAATGCGCTCCGCAAACTCCCTGGTATTCTCTTTGGCGCGCTCCAAACTCTCCGCGTCCCGGTCGCAGGCGATCACTGTCGCGCCGGCCGCGGCGATCGCCAGCGTGTGCCCGCCCAACCCGCAGGTCGCATCGAGAATGATTTTCCCGGGCGCCGGCCGCAGATACTCGAGGCATTCGGCGAGCATGACCGGAACATGCATACATCACATGAACCCCTTCGCGTCGAAAACCTTGGCCTTGGCGGCGATGTTGCTCTCGGCCACCTGCGTCATCTCGGCGAAGACGCTCTTGCCGTAAATCCGGATGTGCCCGCGGTAGGGATGCAGCCACACCGATTGCCGCTCGAATTCGAGCATCCGGCGCAACTCGGTGGGCACCAGAATCCGGCCGCTCTCGTCGATGGTCGAAAAATCGCCGTAGCGGTTCGCCACAAGCGAGACGTGCTCGGCCAGCTCCGAATCGGCGCCGGCGTTGTTGAAGAAATTTTGATTGCTTTTCCAGACGGATTCGGGGTATATTCGGGCGATCCGTTTGTCGATGGTGGTGATGAAAAACCGGATGTCGAGCGACTTCAAATATACGGCAAAGCGCACGGGCAGCTTGACGCGGCCCTTGTCGTCGCACTTGGCCTCGAAGATGCCGACGGGGGCTTCCGGTGGGTTCGTTTTTTCGATTTGTTGGAAGTCGTCCGACACAATCGTCCACTTTAATCCACATTTGGCCGCTTTTTGAAGTGTAAAGTGCCTTTCGCGGGATTGCAAGCATTTTCTTTCAGGAGAATGATTTACGCCTTTTTTTCGCCTGGAGGGCGGGCGCGAGGGGCGGGCCGGCAGCTTGGCGGGCTGATGGAAGGAAGCGCGGTCTCGATAGAATGAGGGCATGACACGTCCATCAGCGCTTTCTTATTTGACCGAACAGCTTGAAGCGTGGAAAAAGGCCGGAACGTACCAGCGGCTGCGCGAGCTCGAATCGGCGTGCGAGCCGGTTTCCAAGTTCGACGGCAAGGAAGTGATCAATCTCGCGTCGAACAATTACCTGGGCCTGGCGAACCATCCGAAACTGGTGGAAGCCGAGTGCGCGGCGGCGCGGAAGTACGGCGCGGGATCGGGCGCGGTGCGGACGATTTCCGGGACGATGGAGCTGCATCTCGAACTGGAGCGCCGGATCGCGGCGTTTAAGCACGTCGAGGCTTGCGTGGTGTTTCAATCCGGGTTTGCGGCGAACGCGGGGACGGTCGCGGCGATCCTGACGCCCGAGGATCACATTATTTCCGACGAATTGAATCACGCGAGCATCATCGACGGGTGCAGATTATCGAAAGCCAAGATTCACGTGTTCCGGCATCGCGACGCGGCGCATGCGGAAGAGAGACTGAAGGCGCTTGAAGGCGTCGCCGGGCACAAGCTGCTGATCACGGACGGCGTGTTTTCGATGGACGGCGATATCGGGATACTGCCGGAATTGACCGCGCTCGCCGAAAAATACGGCGCGATCATGATGGTGGACGACGCGCACGCTTCGGGCGTGCTGGGGCGCAACGGACGCGGGACGGTGGATCATTTCAATCTGCACGGGCGCGTGGATGTGCAGGTGGGGACGCTGTCGAAAGCGGTGGGCGTGCTGGGAGGGTACGTGTGCGGGAGCCGCGATCTGATTGAATTTCTGTATCACCGTGCGCGGCCGTTTCTGTTTTCGACCTCCCACCCTCCGGCGGTCGCGGCGGCGTGTCTGGCGGCGTTCGACATTCTGGAGCAGGAGCCGGAACGCATCGAGCAGTTGTGGAAGAATACGCGGTTTTTTCAGGATGGCCTGCACGCCAACGGGCTTTCGACGGGCGACAGCCAGAGTCCGATCACGCCCATCATGGTGGGCGAAGCGGCGACGGCGCACGCATTTTCGCGCTCGCTATTCGATGAGGGGGTGTTTGCGACGGGGCTCGGATACCCGACGGTGCCGCAGGGGAAGGCCCGGATACGGACGATTGTGACGTCAGCGCATTCGCGGGAGATGCTGGAGCGGGCGATCGGGATCATCACGAGCGTGGCGAAGCGGATGAACATTCTCGCGTCGGCGAGCGTGCCGGGCTGAAGCAAGATCCTTTATGCCGCCATCATAGCGGCCGTAAAGGGCGATCAGTTCGCGTATTGCCGCCCGCGAGATTCGCTTCGATCGCAGATGGATGAGCGAGGTTGGCCCCCTGGCCTCAACTCCTGTAACGCCGGCCATTTGATGGTTGCCGCCGTGGTTCATTCGGATCCCGGAATAAGCCGCTCTTCTGGCCCTTCTCGGGTTCGAGCAAGGCTACCAGATCCGGCGCCTTCCACGGCCCGAAGCAGTGACCGCATCCTTCGGATGGCGGCTCGAGGCCGGCGTTGAAGACTTCTGAATAGTAACCGCAGCCTCACCGCTGGCAGCTGTCCGACGTGGAGGCGGTCGGGCCGCTCACACGCTTCCGGCGAGGGCGATTCGGAAGGCGGGGCGGTGGGTTTTTGCGCGGACGTTTTTCAGGCCGGCGCGGCGGGCGAGGGTTTCGAGTTCGCCGGCGCGGAATGCGGCTTCGACGGAGATTTTTCCGTCGTGCACGGTTATGGGGTCCCAGTGAAGCGCCCATTGGGTCCACGGGAGGAAATAATACGGGACCGGGTTGCGCTCGAGATCGATCGCCAGGACTTTTTCTCGCGCGATGCGCGCGAATTCGGCGAGCAGACGCACGATTTCCTCGCCGGTGAAGTGGTGCAGGAACAGGGAGCAGAAGACATAATCGAAGGATTCTGGTTTGAAAGGAAGCGCGAAGGCATCGGAGGCGACGCGTGGGTCCGCGGCCGCGGCGAGATGCGAAACGATGCGATCGAGCGAGGCGACGCGCGCTTGCGGGTACCAGCGGCGCACGCAGGCTCCCATGTCTCCGGAGGCAGCGCCGACGTCGAGAAGGGAAAATGCCCCGGAAACATTTTCGCGCAGTAATGTTTTTAGCGTCGAATGGCCGCCCCAACGGCGGTTGATCCGCGTGAGATCGTGGAGGCTGGCGCGGGCCCGATCGGGCGGGAGGGTATCGAGGATTTCGGGCAGGAGCACGCGGGGGCCGAGACAGTGGAACACGCAACTCCATCATAGGTATGCTCGGGGTATGCCGTCGCGACGGGAGTTCATTCAATACGGAGTGGGCGCGGCGCTCGCGCTCGAATCGGCGCCCGCGCAGGAGAGTGTCGAAGAGGCCACGATCGTTCAGCTTCAGGGCGCGCTCAGCTCGGGCGCGATCACTGCGGTGCAACTTACGCACCAGTATCTCGACCGCATTCAGAAGGTGGATAAGTCCGGGCCGGCGATCAACGCGGTGATCGAGATCAATCCCGACGCCGAATCGATTGCGGCGGCGCTCGATCGCGAACGGAAAGAAAAAGGCTCGCGCGGGCCGCTGCACGGAATTCCGGTGCTGATCAAAGACAATATCGACACGGACGACAAGATGATGACGTCGGCGGGATCGATGGCGCTGGCGAGCCGGGCTCCGAAGGACGCGGGACTGGTGACACGGCTGCGCGATTCCGGCGCGATCATTTTAGGAAAAACGAATCTGAGCGAGTGGGCCAATTTTCGCTCCACGCATTCGACCAGCGGGTGGAGCGGGCGCGGGGGGCAGACGCGGAATCCTTACGCGCTGGATCGCAATCCGTCGGGATCGAGCTCGGGAACGGGCGCGGGCGTGGCGGCGAGCCTGTGCGCGGCGGGAGTGGGGACGGAAACCGACGGCTCGATCGTGTCGCCGTCGTCGATCAACGGAATTGTGGGGATCAAGCCGACGGTGGGTCTGGTGCCGGGAGCGGGGATCGTGCCGATTTCGCATCGGCAAGACACGGCGGGTCCCATGGCGCGGACAGTGGCGGATGCGGCGCTGCTTTTAGGCGCACTGGCGGGGGCGAGCTATGGGCAGGCGCTCGATCCGCATGGGCTGCGCGGCGCGCGAATCGGCGTGGCGCGGCAGGTGTTCGGGTTCAACGACGAAGTGGATCGCATCATGGAAAGCGCGATCCGCACGATTCAAAATCTGGGCGCGCAGATTGTCGATCCGGCGAATCTGCCTTCTTATTCGAAGCTGAGCGAGCCGGAGAA
>JASHWA010000085.1 GCA_030044325.1 Bryobacteraceae bacterium | reverse complement strand
GGCGCCGGTTCCGCCACCATCGCGCAGTCGGCAAAGGCGAGCACGCCGTCGCAGCCGAAACTCCGGTCCTCCACGCACATGAAAAACACGCCGGAAACCGTGCGAATCCCCTCCGCCAGTCCGATGCATTCGATCGCCGCGCGCGCCGTTTCCGCCGTCGTGTTCACCGCCCCTCCCACGCCGCCGTCCGCATCTCCCGTCGCCACCATCAGCGCCGCGCGATACAACGAACGCCGCGCCATCTCTTCAGCCTGCTCCACGGTGACGCCTTTTTCGCGCCGCCGCTCGAAATACAGCCGCGCGTAACGCGGATCGTCGGGCAACTCCAGAATCGGATCGATCAAGTCCCGCAAGCGATCCGCCGCCGCACGCACCCGCGGATCGCCGCCCTCCGGGAACACGATTCGCTTACGCTTCGTAATCTGTTTCAGCCGCTGCGCTTGCAATTCCAGGAACGCCACCGCCGAGCCGGGCATACTCCAGATTTTACAACACTCTTGACAGTCAATTAAATCAATCGTATGATTGAAGCGAACGTATGATTGCCAAGCCGGTCGATACCAAAACGCGAATCCTCGATGCCGCCGAAAAGCTCTTCGGGAAAAACGGCTTCGACGCGACCTCCCTGCGCGATATCACGACCGAAGCGGACGTGAACCTGGCCGCGGTGAACTATCATTTTCAATCCAAAGACAGCCTGATCGACGCGGTTATCGCGCGCCGCATCGAGCCGGTGAATGAAAAACGCCTGAAGATGCTCGAATCCGCGGGTCCGAATCCGAACCTGGAACAGATTATGATCGCGTTTCTCGCACCGGTGATGGTCCATCACCCGCCCGCCGTGCTTGAACTGATGGGACGCATGCTCGTGAACCCCGACATTTTCGTGAACCGCCTGTTTAAATCGCATCTGGCGCCGATTGTCGAGCGATTCAGCGTCGCCATCGCCAAGGCCGTTCCGGAACTCTCGAAAACCGAGATCTTGTGGCGCCTCCAATTTACCGGCGGCGCGATGGCGCACATTCTGTCGCGAACTCACCTGCTCGCCGGAATGATGGGAATGTCCGAACCTCCCGACCGCCAGACCATTCTCGCGCGACTGGTGACCTTCGCCGCCGCCGGCTTCCGCGCCCCGGAGGATTTGTGATGCGCATCCTGACTTTCCTGATTCCCGTGCTCGCCATCGCCCAGAGCGCCGACCCTCCGGCCGAGTCCGCCCTGCCCCTGACGCTCAAACGCGCCGTCGAAATCGCCCTGACCGCCGAAGGCAGTCCCAAAGTCGCGCTGGCGCAGGAATCCATTCGCGAGGCGCGGGCGCGCAAAACGGAAGCCCGCGGCGCCCTGCTGCCCGATTTGGAATCCTCGGTCAACGAAGAGCGCGAAACCGTGAATCTTCGCTCCTTCGGATTCAGCCCGTCGATCTTTTCTTTCCTGCCGCCGGGCGTGACGTTCCCCGCGATCGTCGGTCCGTTCTCCGTTTTCGACGCCCGCGCGACCGCTTCGCAGACCGTTTTCGATTTCAGCACCCTCAAGCGATACCAGCAGTCGAAAGTGAATCTGTCCGCCGTAACCACGGATTTCGACGCCGCCAAAAACCAGGCGAGCGACCAGGTGGCGCGCGCCTATCTCAACGCTTTGCGCTCCGATGCCGCCCTGGCCACCGCGCACGCCAACGTCGATCTTTCCAAAGCGCTGCGCGATCTCGCCGTTCAACAGAAAAACGCCGGCACCGGTACCGGCCTCGACGTCACCCGCGCCGAAGTTCAGCTCGCCAACGATAATCAGCGCCTGGTTGCCGCCGAAAACGACCGCCGCCGCGCGGGATTGCAACTGCTGCGCGCCATCGGCCTCAAAATGGATGTCGAGGTGGTCCTCACCGACAAGCTCGATTACAAGGCGGCCGATATCGGCACCCTCGAATCCTCGCTCGAAGACGCCCGTAAAACGCGGGCCGAGCTGATCGCACAGCGCCAGCGCGAGCACGCCGCCAATCTCAACTACAGCTCGATTCGCGCCGAGCGCTTTCCCTCCGTGGGAGCCTCTGCCAACTACGGTTCCATCGGTTCGGTGCTCACCAACGCCGCCCCGACCTATTTATATAGCGTGTCCGTGCGCGTCCCCATCTGGGATGGCGGCCGCCGCGACGCCCGCCGCGAAGAAAGCCTTTCGGAATACCGGCAGGAGGAGATCCGCACGCACGACCTCGAACAGCAGGTGGAGCTCGACGTCCGCCTCGCCTTCGACAGTATCCATTCGGCCGCGGTCGAAGTTGAAACCGCGCAGGGCGGCGTCGCGCTCTCCGAACAGGAGCTCGCGCAGGCGCGCCGCCGCTATCAGGCCGGCGTCGCTTACTCGCTTGAAGTCACCGATGCGCAGACGCGTCTCGATCGCGCTCGCGACAATCTCATCAACGCTCTTTACGACTACAACGTGGCTCGCATCGATCTGGCGACCGCCACGGGACGAATCCGGGAATACGTGAACCAATGAAAAAAAGACTGCCAATTCTCCTGCTTGTGATGGCCGCCGGCGCCGGGGCCTACTACTGGTGGCGCCAGACCCATTCGACCGACGGCAACCGGATCCTCGTATCCGGAAACCTGGAGCTTACCCAGGTCGACATTTCCTTTCAGATCGCCGGCCAGTTGACCGAACGCAAAGTGGATGAAGGCGACTGGGTCAAAAAGAACGATCTGATCGCCACGCTCGATCCCACCCAGCTTCGCCAGCAGAAAGCGCGCGACCAGGCCGCGGTGTTCAGCGCGCGATCCAACTTCGATCAGCTGGAGACCTCCATCGCGTATCAGCGGGCGACGCTCGAAAGCGACGTCGCCGCGCGCCAGGCCGAGCTGAACCAGGCCACCGCGAACCTCGAAGAGCTGCTCAACGGCAGCCGCAAGCAGGACATCCAGCAGGCCGAAGCCGCGGTCGCCGACGCCAAAGCTCAGCTCGATTTCGCGCGCTCGGATTGGGCGCGCATGCAGGATCTCTACAAGACCGAAGACATCTCGCGCCAGCAGTACGACCAGGCGCGCACGCGGCTCGACAGCGCCGAAGCCCAGTTGCGCTCGGCGCAGGAAAAATATTCGCTGGTCAAAGAAGGTCCCCGCCAGGAAGACATCGCGGCCGCGCGCGCCAACGTGGCCCGGGCCGAAGCCGCCGTCAAGACCGCGGAAGCCAATCGCCTGGAGCTCAAGCGCCGCGAGCAGGAACTGGTGGCGCGGCGCGCCGCCATCGATCAATCCAAAGCGCAGGAGGGAATCTCCACCGCGCAGCTCGATTACACCAGGGTCTTCACGCCCATCGACGGCGTGGTGCTGGTGAAATCGGCCGAGCCGGGCGAAGTCCTCGCCGCCGGAACCACCGTGGTCACCATCGGCGACCTCGAGCATCCCTGGCTCCGCGCCTACATCAACGAGCCCGATCTGGGCCGCGTCAAGCTCGGCCAGAAAGTGAACCTCACCACCGATTCCTACCCCGGAAAAATCTATCACGGCGTCATCAGCTTCATCTCTTCGCAGGCCGAGTTCACGCCCAAGCAGATTCAAACCAAGGAAGAGCGCGTCAAGCTGGTGTATCGCATTAAAATCGATGTCGACAATTCCAGCCGCGAGCTCAAGCTGAACATGCCCGTCGACGGCGAAATCATCTTATGAGCGCCATCATCCACGCTGAAAATCTCACGCGCCGCTTCGGCGACCTCATCGCCGTCGATCATGTGAATCTGGACATCGCGGAGGGCGAGATTTTCGGCCTGGTCGGCCCCGATGGCGCCGGAAAAACCACCACCATGCGCCTGCTGTGCGGCCTGATGGACCCCACCGAAGGCAAAGCCATGGTCGCCGGTCACGACGTTTCGAAGGAAGTCGATCAGGTCAAGGACCAGATCGGCTACATGGCCCAGCGCTTCGGCCTGTATACCGATCTCACCGTCCAGGAAAACATGGATTTCTACTCCGACCTGTTCGGCATCACCGGACGCGAGCGCACGGAGCTTTCGACGCGCCTGCTGCGCATGACCCGCATGGACCCGTTCCGCAAGCGCGCCGCCGGAAAACTGTCCGGCGGAATGAAACAGAAGCTCGCTTTGATGTGCACTCTGCTGCACAAGCCGCGCGTCCTGTTCCTCGATGAGCCCACCAACGGAGTCGATCCCGTTTCGCGCCGCGACTTCTGGGCCATTCTGTACCAGTTGGTTCGCGAAGGCTTGACCGTGTTCGTCACCACGGCGTATCTCGATGAAGCCGAGCGCGTCAACCGCGTGGGCTTCATGCATCGCGGAAAACTGATCCGCTGCGACACTCCCAGCGCCCTCAAGCACAGCCTCACCGAAGCCGTGTACCAGATTCAAACTCGCGAGCCGCAGAAAACCATGGAAGCGCTGCAATCGCAGCCCGGTGTTCTCACCATCCAGCCCGCCGGCGCCGATCTGCACCTGTTCCTGGATCCCCTTGCGACCTCGCCCGAGCAGCTCGCGCACGTGATCCCCTTCGGCTTCCGCCCCATCGTCCCGTCGCTCGAAGACGTGTTCATCGCTCTTTCGAGAAAAGAAGAGGTGTCCCGTGCCGCGTAGCACCCGGCCGGCGGACTTTGGTCCGCGCAGCGCTTCAGCAATCACCCGCGCACTGAGGCGCGACCGTCGGGTCGCGCGTTGTCCCGGAGCGTTCTCATGCTGACCGCCAAAACCGGCCCCGCCGTGCATATCGACAAGCTCGTCAAACGCTTTGGCGATTTCGTCGCTGTCGATAACGTCTCGATCGACGTCGCTCCCGGCGAAATTTTCGGCTTCCTCGGCCCCAATGGCGCCGGAAAATCCACCACCATTCGAATCCTCTGCGGCCTGCTTCCGCCCACCGCCGGCCGCGCCACCGTCGGCGGTTTCGACGTCGCCGTCCAGCCGGAGGACGTAAAACATAACATCGGCTACATGTCGCAGAAATTCTCGCTCTACGACGATCTCACCGTCGCGGAAAACATCGAATTTTTCGGCGGCGTCTACGGCGTCCCCGACGCGAAACTCCCCGTGCGCCGCGATTACGTGCTGCGCATGGCGGGACTCGAAGACAAGCGCAAGGCCATGACCCGGACGCTTTCCGGCGGCTGGAAGCAGCGCCTCGCGCTCGGCTGCGCCATTCTCCACGAACCGCCGATTTTGTTTCTGGACGAGCCCACCAGCGGCGTCGATCCCATCGCGCGGCGCAGCTTCTGGCGCCTGATCTACGATCTTTCCGACGCCGGCCACACCGTTTTCGTCACCACGCATTATATGGACGAGGCCGAATACTGCCATCGCGTCGCGCTGATGTACGGCGGACGCGTCATCGCGCTCGGCTCGCCCGACCAGCTCAAGACGTCGCTCAGCACCGGACACCTGCTGAATCTGGAATCCTCCGATGCGCGCGCCGCGCTCGCCACGCTCGAAGGGAAACCCGAAATTCTCGAAGCCGCGGTCTTTGGCAGCGGCCTGCACCTGAAAGTGGACGATCCCGCGGCTGCCATTCCGCGCGTCTACGAATATTTGAAGCAGGCCGGAATTCACGTCATGACGCTCGATTCGATCACGCCTTCGATGGAGGACGTCTTCGTCAGCCTGATCGAGCAGGAGGAGAAGGCTGCATGAATTTCCGCCGCACCAAAGCCATCGCGCGCAAGGAAATGCTGCACATCCTGCGCGACGCGCGCAGCCTGTTCGCCGCCCTGATGCAGCCGCTGGTCATGCTGCTGATCTTCGGCTGGGCGCTCAGCCTGGACGTCGATCGCATCCCCACTTACGTCTACGACATGAGCCAGACCCCCGAAAGCCGCGACCTGATCCGCGGATTCAGCGGCTCCCGGTATTTCTCCATCAAAGAAAACGTGCACGACTACCGTACCATCGACCAGGCCATCAATTCGCGCGCGTGCCTGCT
>JASHWA010000084.1 GCA_030044325.1 Bryobacteraceae bacterium | reverse complement strand
ATCCAGCCGTGATCTTCGGGTTGAAACGGCAGCCCGTCCGCGATCACCGCCTGGTTGTTATAAATCGGATCGAGCGTCGATTGCTCCAGGCGCACCTGCTCCCACGCCGCGTCCATCTCATCGGCCAGCAGCATCGCGAGCCCGGTGTGCACGCCCTGCCCCATTTCCGATTGCGACATGATCACCGTCACCGTGTTATCGGAAGCCACCTTCACCCATCCGTTGAGCGCAACCTGCCCCGGCGAAACCGGCAGCGGAATTCCGGGAATCAAGCGTTGGCGCGGCGGCAGAATCGACCATCCCACCACCAGCGCGCCCGCGGCTCCCGCCGCGCCCGCGGAATATTTGAGGAACTGACGACGTTTCAATCGAGCCATAAGAATCCTCGCCTCGCCTGAATTATACGGCAGCGCCGCACTCCGCGTTTCGGGACTGCGGTCTCTCTCCGAACGCCCTCCATGACCGCCGGCGGCGTGAGGCGCGACAGTCATGGAGCGCGTTGGTCACCGGTCCGAAAAATCCCGCAACTACTCGGAGCGCAGCCCCTCGATCGATTCGACCTGGCTCCCGCTGATCCACACACGAAAATGGCCGCTGTCGCCGGCGCCGTCGATTTCGTCGCGGCTGCGATGCTCGACGGTCATTTTTTTCCAGCGTTTTTGCATCACTTTTTGATACAGCTCGAAAACGTGTTCGGCCGCGTCGGGCGAATCCCATGCGGAAATGTAGGCCAGCACGGGATATTTTTCGCGCTTATTCTCATACAGCCGGAAATTTCCGCCGCGCCAGTGGCTGGCGGCCTCGATCGACTCGGCTTCCGGAAGCCACGTTCGGAAAAGCACGTTGTGATCGAATTCGCCCATGCTGCCTTCGCCCAGCACTTTGAATTTTTTGCGCATGGATTTGTCGAGTTCCGGCGGTTTGGGATCGTCCGGCTTGTCGCCTTGAAGATATTTTTCCGGATGCATGATCTGCTGGGTACTCTGGGGCGGATGGGTGAACAGTTCGTCGAAGCTGTCGCGCCCGTGTTTCTTGTACATCGCATATTGGAACGTCAGGCCGGAATCGTACGGAAATACGAGCGATTCGCGCATGTACAGCGGCTCTTTGTTGAAAACCGGAAAACTGGAATCGCTCGCGTTCTGCTTCGATAATTTTTGGATGACGGTATTGAGGTCCTGATTTTCGCTTTGCGCCAGGTAGGCCCATCCGAGGAACGTGGCCTGGCCTTCCATGACCGCTTCCCGCGCGGTTTCCGCGTCGTCGTCAGGCGAGCCCTTGTTGAGATATTTTCCAAGCGGATGATGCTGGTCGGCGAGCGCGTGGGCCAGCTCGTGCGCAAGCGTCAGGCGCTGCTCCAGATCGCCGGTGGTCGAATCGAGAATGAACAGGCGCTTCTTCGTGTAATCGTAATAGGCCGCGGCCTGCTCGCTCACCAGATCGACGGTCTCGCGCGCGAGATTGAAATCGGGCGGAACGAAGCCGAACATCTTGAGCGTGATTTCCTCGGCCCGGATCTCCTGTTTGCTGGATTTGTCCTTCATTCGCGATTCCATGTTCTTGCGGAAGGAATCCTTCGCAAGCATCTGCGACGGGACTTTGCGTTTGACCTTCCAGCCGGTGATTTCGGACAGGGATTTGACGATACCGTCGACCTGCTCGAAGAGAGATTGGGCGGGCGCGCTCGAAATGAGCAGCGCAAGCAGAACAATGCGGGCGAGCATCAGCGCCCCCAGGGTAGCATGCGGCTATAACATAGGACCATGAGACGGTTTGAATTTCGAGTGGGCTGCGCCCGCGTGGCCGCTGTCCTGCTTCTTGCCTGCGCGGCGGCCTGTGCGCAGAATCACGATCTGGGCTATACCGACACGCCCATGCTGCCGGGGCTGCCGTATCACGTGCACGATCCGGCGCGGCCGCGGCCGCCGGCGGTGACGCCCGGAACCAACGGGAGCGCGCCGTCGGATGCGATCATCCTGTTCGACGGCAAGGACCTTTCGCACTGGACCGGGAAGTGGAAAGTTCAGAACGGGTACCTCGAAGTGGTCCCGCATTCCGGGGATCTGGTGAGCAAGCGGAAATTCGGCGACGTGCAACTGCACATCGAGTGGGCCGCGCCGCCCGAGGTCAAAGGCAACAGCCAGGGACGCGGCAACAGCGGTGTGTTTTTGCAATCGCGGTATGAAGTTCAGGTGCTCGATTCCTACGAGAATCCCACCTACGCGGACGGGCAGGCGGCGGCGATTTACGGGCAATGGCCGCCGCTCGCGAATCCGGCGCGGAAGCCGGGCGAGTGGCAGGTTTACGACATCGTTTTCGAAGCTCCCCGCTTCAGCGGCGAAAAACTGCTCAAGCCGGCGTACATCACCGTGTTTTTCAATGGCGTGTTGGTGCAGAATCATCGCGAGGTGATGGGCCCGACCATGCACCGCGAGCTCGCCAGGTACCTTCCGCAACCCGCCGAGGATTCGTTGAAATTGCAGGATCACGGCAACCCCGTGCGCTATCGCAACATCTGGATTCGAAAATTAAATCCGGGAATGTAGTCTCCGAACCAAAACCGGCCCGCGCGCGCCAGCAGCGGTCTCCAGCCCATAACCATTTCCCACTGCCCACTGCCCACTGAACGGTTACAGCCGCGAACTTATCGAGCCTGATGCGCGATGCCAAACGATATGATGGTGGTTTGGGTGACCAAATCGGCGGGGGCGTGCGTGCGCGCACGATCTTCGTTCTCATTAACCTTGTCGCGATCGGCTTTCTGGTCTGGACGCTGCGCCACTTCAACCTGGGTGCGCTGATCGAAGATCTGCAGACCACCAACTGGTGGTGGATCTCGCTCGCCATCCTTTCCGATGTGTGCGTGTACGCGTTACAGGCGTGGCGCTGGCAGGTGCTGCTGCGTCCCGTCGAGCCGGTTCCTTTCTGGCAGGCGTTCCGCGCC
>JASHWA010000083.1 GCA_030044325.1 Bryobacteraceae bacterium | reverse complement strand
CCACCGGCGCGCACCTGGTCATGGCCGGCACGCACAAAAAGGTTCTGGTGATCGGCGCCGACACCATGTCGCGCATCATCGATTACACCGATCGCGGAACCTGCGTGCTGTTCGGCGACGGCGCCGGCGCCATGCTCATCGAGCCGGGCGAGCCAGGCGAAGGATTTTGCGGATTCCTCAACGAAATTGACGGATCGGGCGGCGATTATCTAAAAATGCCCGCCGGCGGCAGCCGCATGCCCGCGACCGCCGAGACCGTTGCCAATCGATTGCACTACGTCAAGCAGGACGGCAGCCAGGTTTTTAAATACGCGGTGCGCAAAATGTATGAATGCTCGCGCGATCTGCTCGAGCGCCACGGCCTCACCGCCAAAGACGTAAAAGTCCTGATCCCGCACCAGGCCAATCGCCGCATCATCACCGCCGCAGCCGAGCGCCTGGGCCTCGATTGCGACCAGGTGATCCTCAACATCGATAAATACGGCAACACCACCGCCGCGACCATTCCGCTCGCCACCCGCGACGCCATCGATCAGGGGAAGCTGAAAAAAGGCGACGCGGTGATGTTCGCCGCCGTCGGCGCCGGATTCACCGTCGGCGTGAATCTCTGGCGCTGGGCCTATTGAACCGACCCGCGATCGGCGTTGTCAACAAAGCCCCGGATTCGTTGAGGCGCTTGAGTCTTGGAGCGCGTTGGCCTATGCGAGAATCGCCGCCGGATTCCGCAGCTCGCCGATCTGATCCACTCGAATGCTCACCTCATCGCCCTCGCGTAGCGCGACATCCTGCATATCCGCCGCACCGGTGAGCAGCACCGAACCCGCGGGCACCGGATTTGCGCGCATCAGAAATTCCACCACTCGAGCCACCGGACTCCGCGCGCCGGAAAACTCGCCTTCGAAAATCGTCGCGCCTTCGCGCGTGACCGTGCAGAACACGGTCAGCGCAAACGGATCCGGAATTTCATCGGTGGTCACCATGATCGGCCCCAGCGCACAGCTCGCCTGAAAAGTTTTTGATTGCGCCAGGTAGTGCGGATGCTCGCGCTCGATATCGCGCGCCGAAACGTCGTTGGCGAGCGTGTAGCCGACGACGCGCCCTTTCGCGCCGAGCACCACCGCGAGCTCCGGCTCCGGCGCCGTGAACCGCGAATCCGGACGAATCCCGATCGCCTGCCCCGGCCCCACGCACACTCTCGCCGTGCCCTTAAAGAAAATCCGCGGCCGCGATTCTTCCAGCGGCGAGTGATCGCTCGCCCACACTTCGCGCGGTTGAATCGGAATCAGCGGCTCCGCTCGCACCGGCTTGGGAATCGAAAGCTCTTCGGCCAGCTCGCTTAGCCCGGCGCCTTCTTTTTCCGCGCGCGAAATCAGCTCGCATAGCGTGTAATCCGGAATCGGCCGGGCTGACGTGTGATTGAAAATGGCCGCCGTCGCACGGCCGTTCCACTTGATTTGTCCTAGCCTCATTGCGGTCTACGATTATAACCGTTGCAATGCGGCATTGCAGGTCTGGACCGCCTGGACCGCATGGTACCCCGCCCTCCGGCGCCGCGCCGCCAAAGCAGTACAATCACATCATGCGGCGCCTCACACTTCTGCTCTCTCTGGTTCTCTGCGTCGAGCTCAGCGCCCGCCAGCCCGTGCGCGCGCGGCACGCGATGGTCGGTGCGCAGGAAGAACTGGCCACCGCTGCCGGAGTTCAGATTCTCAAGGCTGGCGGCAATGCCGTCGATGCGGCCATCGCGGTCGGATTCGCGCTTGCCGTGACGCATTCGAGCGCCGGAAATATCGGCGGCGGCGGATTCATGCTCATTCGCCTGGCCGACGGCCGGACGACGTTTATCGATTTCCGTGAACGCGCACCCCGGCGCGCCTCGCACGACATGTATCTCGACGCCGACGGCAAGCCCACGCGCGACAGCATCGAAGGCTGGCGAGCCACCGGCGTCCCCGGCACGGTTCGCGGCTTTGGCCTGGCGCACGAAAAATACGGGCGCATGAAATGGTCGGAAATCATGGCCCCGGCCATCGAGCTCGCCTCGCATGGCTACGCGCTCACCTACGATGAAGCGCAATCCATGCAGCGCGCGCGCAACCTGGCGAAATTCGCCGACTCCCACCACATTTTCCAGCGCGACGGCAGATTCTACGAGCCCGGCGAAACGTTCGTTCAGCCGGACCTGGCGCGCACGCTCGAGCGTATCGCCAAAAACGGCGCGAGTGAATTCTACGAAGGCGAGACCGCTAAAAAACTCGCCCAAGCCGAAGCGCAGAACGGCGGCCTGATCACGCTCGCCGATCTCAAAAACATGACCGCGGTCGAGCGCCAGCCGCTCACCGGAAAATACAAGGGCTACGACGTCATCACCTCGCCTCCGCCCAGTTCCGGCGGCGTGGGGATCTTGCAGATGATGGCCATGCTCCAAGGCTCGGGCTACGAAAAATCGGGACTCAATTCGGCCGCCGAAATTCACTACGTCGCCGAAACCATGCGCCGCTTCTACGCCGATCGCAATGAGTACCTGGGCGATCCCGATTTCATCAAGAATCCCATCGCGGGCCTGCTCGATCCGGCCTACATCATGAAGCGCCGCGCCACCATCGAGCCCGATCGCGCCACTCCCAGCGATCAGGTGAATCCCGGCAAGCCCAAAGGCAGCGAGAGCACCGAAACCACGCACTTCAACGTGGTCGATGCCGAGGGCAACGCCGTCGCCGTGACCTACACGCTCAACGGCGGCTACGGTTCCGGCGTCACCGCGCCCGGCCTCGGATTCCTTTTGAACAACGAAATGGACGACT
>JASHWA010000082.1 GCA_030044325.1 Bryobacteraceae bacterium | reverse complement strand
GCCAGGGGCTTGCGGAACCGGAGGCGCGGCGGCATTTCTGGATTCTCAATCGCAAAGGCCTGCTGATCCGCGGACGCGGCGAGCTCACGGACGAGCAGGAGGGCTACGCACAGCCTTCCGAAGCGGTGGCGCGATGGAAAACGGACGGAAAATTCGGGTTGGCGGAAGTGATCGCGAACGTGGAAAATCCGATTCTCATCGGGCTGTCGACGGCGGGCGGAGCTTTCACGGAAGAGATCGTGCGAAACATGGCGTCGAAAGTCGAGCGGCCGATTATTCTGCCGCTTTCGAATCCCACCGACAAGTCGGAAGCGACGGCCGCCGACCTGATCCGTTGGACCGAAGGCCGCGCCATTGTGGCGACGGGTTCGCCCTTCGAGCCGGTGAAGCACGGCGAGCGCTGGTATCCCATCGCGCAGTGCAACAACGTGTACATCTTCCCTGCCCTGGGATTGGGGATCGTGGCGAGCGGCGCGCGGCGCGTGACGGATTCGATGATTCTGGCGGCGGCACGCGCGCTGGCGGAAAATTCGCCGGCGCAAGCCGATCCGCAGGCGACGCTGCTTCCCAATCTGCGCGATTTGCGGCGCGTGGCGCGCGAGATCGCGGTCGCGGTGGGAATCGAGGCGCAGGCCGCCGGGGTCGCGGTGAAGACGCCGGTGGAAGAGCTGCGCAAGAACGTCGCGGCGAGCCAGTGGACGCCGGAGTACCGGCCGAGTTTTTAGCGGCATGTCCGGACGTCCCATTCAGGCGGCGGCGTTGGCGTGGTGAAGGCGGGCCTGGACGGCTCGTTTTTCGCGATCGCGGCGGCGCAGGAAGCAGTCGATTTCCGGTTTGGTAAAAACGAAGCCATCTACGGCCGGGTCGTAGGGTTCGCCTTTCGATTGATGCATTTGGACGAGATCCGCGGCTTGTTCCAACTGTTCCTGTTCGGTTTGGCGGCGCTCGGCCTGGAGCTGTTTCAAGAGCATGAGCGTTTTTTCGAACTGACGGTTCAGACGCTGGGCGTGGAGGCTGAGATTGTTGAGGGCCCGGGCGCGGGATTCGAGCGATGCGGCGATCGCCATGGCTTCCTGAACTTCGGCGGGAGCTTCGGTGAGCTGATCGGGCGTGCGGACGCCCAGGGTGAGTAGGTTGATTTCGTGGGCAGAGGCGCGGTGGAGCCTCCAGGCGGTTTCGGCCAGGGTCTGGACCAGGTGGGACTCGGTGGGGCCGTTGGGGTGGTATTCATTCAGGAAAGATTTGAGCAGTTGCCGGAAGGCCTGGAGGTCCTCGTGCGGGAGGACGATGATCTGGCTGGTGAGGCCGTGGCGGAGGGCGTTGAGGCTTGACTTGCTTTTGCCCCCTTCGGTCTTGGGGCCAGTGGAATGTTGTGCGTTGTGCCGGTTGATGTGTGTACGATCCATACCGACTTCCGGATAGCATGGGGATTTTTGCGGCTGCGCCGGGTGAGACGGGAAGTGATTGAGCGGGCAGTGGGAAGTGGGGAGTGGGGAGTGGGGAATGGGAGGCGCGATGGGGCGATCGCGCCTCGTTTCACGCGCTCTAATTGCCGCGCGGGTCCGGCTTTACGTTCACCGGCTGGGTGTAGGTCTGGCCATCGACGGTCAGACGGACGGTGTATGCGCCGGGCTGCAATCCTCCACCGCCGCGTCCTCCACGGCCGCGGCCTTGCGCGACCACCTGCGCGGAACTGCACGCGTCCTGCGGAGGCGGAGGCGCGTTGCCCCGACCGAATCCTCCACCGCCGCCGAATCCGCGGCCGGCGGGCGCGCCCAGCGTCACGCGATGCATTCCCGCCCGCGCCGAGGGCGGCGGCGCCGGCTGTTCCCAGATGGCCTGGACGTTGATCGTTTCGGTATTCACGGGCCGCACCGGAGTGTCGCTCGCTTCGCAGGCGTGCACGCGTCCGGATCCGTCCACCAGCTCGATTTTCAGCGGCTGCGACGGGGCGGATTTCAGCCAGTAGTACGCCACTACGCCCGCGGGCGGATTTTCCTCCTGCGGCTCTTCATGCGGCAGCGGGGTTCCGTTCTGTCCGCCCTGGCGCATGGCGAAGGTCTCGCCGGGCTTGAACAGGAAAGTCTGCGAGACTTCGATTTGCGAACCGCTCGCGGCGATTTCGCGCAGCGGTGTCATCTGATCGAGCACCCAGAATCCGCGCCCATGAGTGGCGATATCGAGATCGTCGCCGTGCACCACCACGTCGCGCACGGAAGTCACCGGCATGTTGAGCTGAAGAGGCTGCCAGCGGCCGCCGTCGTCGAAAGAAACATACAGGCGCAGTTCCGTTGCGGCGTAGAGCAGACCTGTTTGCTGCGGATCTTCCTTCACCGAATTCACGTAGGCGCCATCGGGAATTCCGGCCGCGATGCTCTGCCAGGTCTTGCCGCCGTCACGGGTGCGATAGATGTACGGCCGCATGTCGGCGAGGCGGTGGCGATCCACCGAGGCGTAGGCGGTGTTGGCATCAAAGTGACCGGCTTCGACCTGGGAAACCTTGCTCCACGGCGTCAACGCCGGAGGCGTGACGTTTTCCCAATTTTTACCGTCGTCGCGCGTGACGTAAATCTGGCCGTCGTCGGTGCCGGCCCACACCATGGCCGCCTGCGACGGCGACGGCGAGAGCGTGTAGACCACGCCGAAGCGCTCCCGCATGGGCTGATCGATATCCTTCGAGGTGAGCGGATCGAGATTCGCGGGAACGGGAGGATTGATGCGCGCCAGATCCTGGCTGATTTTTTCCCAGGTTTTGCCGCGATCGCGCGAGCGCCACACGAACTGGTTGGAATAATACAGGGCTTCATCGGCGGGCGAGAAAACGGTGGGAAGCGTCCAGGTTCTGCGGTAGGGATCGTCTTCGCTGGCGGGAGGCAGCGGGACGCCGGCCAACTGAACATTCA
>JASHWA010000081.1 GCA_030044325.1 Bryobacteraceae bacterium | reverse complement strand
TGCCGAAGTGGACGCGTCTCCACTAAAATAGATAGTTCATGGCTCGATTCCCGGGTGTGGACTATCTCCTGATCGATTCCCAGTTCAGCGAACAGGAACTGATGGTGCGGCAGACGGCGCGGCAGTTTGTGGACGAGCGCGTGGCGCCGCTGATCCGCGACTGTTACCGCGAGGCGCGCTTCCCCATGGAGCTGGTTCCGGAGATGGGCCGGCTGGGATTTTTCGGCGCGAATCTCGAAGGCTACGGCTGCGCGGGGATGAACAATGTCGAATACGGGCTGCTGATGCAGGAGCTCGAACGCGGCGACACGGGGCTGCGGAGTTTCGCGAGCGTGCAGGGCGGGCTGGTGATGTATCCGATCTACACGTACGGCAGCGAAGAGCAGAGACAGCGCTGGCTGCCGCGGCTGCAGTCGGGCGAAGCGCTGGGGTGTTTCGGGCTGACCGAGCCGGGGTTCGGATCGAATCCGGCGGGGATGCTGACGCGCGCGGTGAAGCAGGGCTCGTGCTGGGTGATCAATGGGGAGAAGACGTGGATCACCAACGGGTCGATCGCGGATGTGGCGGTGGTGTGGGCGCGCGCCGAAGACGGGATTCGCGGATTTCTGGTGGAAAAAGGGACGCCGGGGTTCACCTCGAGCGAACTGCACGGGAAATTGTCGATGCGGGCGTCGGTAACGGCGAGTCTGTCCTTCAGCGACTGCCGGGTTCCGGAGAGCGCGATGCTTCCGGGCGCGAAGGGGCTTAAGGGGCCACTCGGATGCCTGACGCAAGCGCGTTACGGGATCGGATGGGGCGTGATCGGCGCGGCGATGGACTGCTACGAGACGGCGCGGAGCTATTCGGTGATGCGCAGGCAATTCGACAACAAACCGATCGCGTCGCATCAACTGGTGCAGGAGAAGCTGGCCGACATGGTGACGGAGATCACCAAGGCGCAACTCGTCGCGCTGCACCTCGGGCGGCTGAAGGATCAAGGCAAGATCGAGCCGGCGCACATTTCGATGCTGAAGCGCAACAACGTGCGGATGGCGGTGGAGTGCGCGCGCGCGTCGCGCGATCTGCTGGGCGGCAACGGGATCATGGACGAATATCCGATCATGCGGCACCTGTGCAACCTGGAGACGGTGAAGACGTATGAAGGGACGGATCATATTCACACGCTGGTGATCGGCGAGCGGGTGACGGGGATCGCGGCGTACAAATAAACGGCCGTGGTAGCATAAAAAGGAACGGTCCTATGATTATTGTCCTGACGATTATCCACGTGATTGTGTGCTTCTTCCTGGTGGTGGTGGTGCTGCTGCAAAGCGGGAAAGCGGCGGACCTCGCGGGGGCGTTCGGCGGGATGGGATCGCAGACGGTATTCGGCCCGCGCGGTTCGGCGACGGTGCTATCGAAGGCGACGACGATCGCGGCGACGGTTTTCATGATCACGTCGCTGTCGCTTTCGATTCTGGCGCAGCGGCAGGGGCATGGAGCGCCGTCACTGTTGAACAAGGCGTCGAAACCGGTACCGGCGCAATCGCAACCGGCGCCGGCGCAGCCCGCTCAGCCCGCTCAGCCGACTGTGCCGATCACGGTGACCCCGCAGACGAACGGCCAGCAGGGAACGCCGCGGCAGGTTCAGGTTCCGGCGGTTCAGGGCAACCCAAATCAACAGAAACAGGAACAGAAGAAGTAACTGGCTCCACTCGCGGAGGTGGCGGAATTGGCAGACGCACTAGCTTGAGGTGCTAGCGGGAGCAATCCCGTGGGGGTTCAAGTCCCCCTCTCCGCACCATTTTTTCGCTTTTGTTTTCATTGCTTTACAGCCTCGAAATTTTCGTGTGACTGCGGTGTGACTGGAAATGTAGCCGGCGTCGTCTGAAAGTGGGATCTGTTGCAAACCTGTCGGGTCGGATTTGGTAGGGTGATCGAGTGACCCGAAGGCGGCCTATCCTGTTCCGGGGAAGACACTTCCAGGACGTGATCATCATTTCGTGCGTGCGCTGGTAGCGAGTGTCGGCAAGCGCCCCTGGCGTTCCGGATCGTGGCATCTACGAACCCGCGACATGCGGGCCTTTGACGCATGGACGCGCATCGCGGCCACGGGCAGTGGCACTCGGTTTCTGATGGTTTGACGGACGAGGAAGTAGACAAGCAGTTGGTCTACGCCCGGCGTGGTGGGTTCGAGATCGATGATCAGCGGTCGAGAACGCCCGGCCAGTTGTTTGCGAAATGAAGCCATTGAAAGCTCCGTGGCCACATTTTGGTGGCAAAAGCCGCGTGGCCGAGGTCATCTGGGACCAGTTCGGAAACGTGCCGACATACATCGAGCCGTTTGCCGGGTCGCTCGCGGTCCTGCTGGCGCGGCCGCATGAACCAAAGTTCGAAACGGTGAACGACCTCGACGCGTACATCGCCAATCTATGGAGGTCGCTCAAATGGGACCCGCAGGGCGTCGCTGAATACGCCGACTGGCCGAACAACGAAGCAGACATTTTCGCCCGGCACAACTGGCTCGCGCGACGCTCGGTGTTTCGGGAGCGGATGTGCAGCGATCCCGAGTACTTCGATATCCGCGCGGCCGGTTACTGGCTCTGGGAGGCCGGGCTTTGGATCGGCTCCGGCGCCGCGATTCTTCCCGACGATCCCGGCACGCACAGCAAGCCCAAGAACAATCCCAACGGCATCCACGGCCTGGTTTTCCGCGAACGGTATCTCGAAAATTTCCGTGCATTGTCTGACCGGCTTCGTTGGGTTCGTGTGCTTTGCGGCGACTGGTCCCGCTGCCTGACGCCGGTCGAGCTCGGCACCGGTCTGACCGGCATTCTGCTAGATCCACCTTACGCCGGCAATGAATACGTCTACGGCGAGCAGTCGGTCGGCGTTGCTCACGAGGTCCGGGAATGGGCGCTGGCGAACGGCGATAATCCGCAGCTTCGGATTGCGCTGTGCGGGTACCGGGAGCACGAGATGCCGTCGTCGTGGACCCCGTACGACTGGAAGGCGGTTGGCGGATATGGCAACCAAGCCGAAGGGCGCGGCAGGGAGAACGCAAAGCTGGAGAGGATTTGGTTCAGCCCGAATTGCCTGAGACCGATGTCGCTGTTCGATCAGGCAGCGTAGGACGGCGCGGTCAAACCAGCCCGGATGCGCCGTTGCGGCCGGCAATGTGCGGGTCTCTGACCATCCGGGCAGAGTCGCGCTAGCCGTTTCCCAAAGCCTGCCGCCTAGCGGCTAAACTCGACGAAGCCTTCGCGGTTCGACACGAACACCGACGCAAATATGCTCGCGGGAAGCAGGCCAGGGCCGAGGCCATGAACGTCGATGCGAACCGCGTCCATGAGGCGATCGCGCGTGCCGGCCAGGGAGAAGCGGACCGTGCATTTCTGCGCGAGGGCGGCGCCACCGTTGGCATCCAACCGAGTTGTAAGGGCACCATCGAGAAGAGGAGTTTCGTACAGGACTACGGCCGAGGAGCCGGAATCCACGACCAGCTCTCTCTCTCGGCCATCGATTGAGCCGGCCACTACCGGACGCCCGTCCGGGGATCGAAGGGGTACACGGACACCGGAGGCGGGAGCCGGAACATCGAGCGCAATTCGACGGTTGTGGTAGTCGAGCAAATAATCGTGGCGGACGAGCCAGCTTTGCCCCAGCACGCCGTCGACGCCGGCTTGAAATACGTCGCTGATCATCGCTTCCACGGATCGGTCGGATATCGAGCCGGCGCGGACCTCGTCCAGAATGGCCACCGGAACGCGGCGGACGCCGGCGACGGATGCCTGTTCGACGGCATAGGCTGCCTTAAGATTCAGGCGCCGCGCGATCTCCGGGCGGACGATACTCGACGAGTTGCCGGTATCGATGAGCATCCGGAATGGTCCGGTGCCGTTGAGGAAAATATCGTTGAGAATCATCGCGTGTCCGGCGCGGAACGCCTTAAGAAGAACGCCTGGCCGGACAGCCAGATCCTGAGCGGCGGCCGAAACGGTCGCGAGAGTGAAAAGGAACCATGCAAGTCGCATGCGAGGAGCTTGCGGCTTGCGGCCGGTGATGGTCTTGACGGGACCGTGATTTGTTTACCCGACGGTGGAACTGCCTATGAGGGATTGCTGACGGACATGATGAATTGCTACACGCCCTTATGTTACTTGGAGATGCGGTAATGCCACAGGGAGCAGGACCAGTGATTGGCGACGGCGTAGATATTGCCATCCGCGGTCCAGCCGGCGCTGCCGACAATTACGCGGGGCGGCACCGGGACCAGGTTCATGGTGTTGCGGGCGGGATCGAAGAGAGCCACCTGGTAGAAGAAAAGTTCGGGAACGCTGACGCGGAGCAGGATGCGGCCCTCGCGATCCACCGCGGAGGACCACAGCGGGCTCGGGGCCAGGTTGAATCCGGGGGGAAGAAGCACGCGAGCCGCCTCGCCTCCGGCCGCGGGCATGCGAAAAAGCCGATACCCATCCTCACCGGTCCGCGCCAGGTACAGAAATTTGCCGGAGGGTTCCACGGCAAGCTCGTAACCTTCGCCGATTTTTCGAGGGTCGCCGCCAGAGACGGGCTGTGCCCAGAGGATTCCGTTGGAGGCGTAATAGATGGTCTGCCCATCGGCGGGCGCAGTGATGGAAGTTACCAGCCGGGCATCAACTGGAAACCTGCGGATAATCCTGCCGTCGCGCAGCGAAGCGATGGCGATATGGGGCTGGGCCCCGACGCCGATGATAAAGGCCAGATTGCCGCCTGGCAGGACCGCGCCGGGCAGGCTGGCGGATTCCGGGCTGTTGAGTAGGGGTTGAGGCTCAACGCCCTTTCGCCCGAGGAACAGCTTCGACCGGCCGGGCAGCCCTTCGCTGAAGACAAATGCACCGTCCGGTAGCCCAACCACGGTCCACAACCCTATCCGGAAGGGGACCTCGGCAAGGAGGGTTCCGGAGGGGCTGAGGTTGAGGACGGAACGCGTCGACTGGGGCTGGTCCATGTAGAGCGAGCCATCCAGCGCCACGTCTTGGGAAAGAGGCGCAACGATGTAGGGCAGGGAGATGAGCGTTCGAATCGGCGCCGAGCCGGACCCCGGCAGCGCGAGGGTTTCCATGGTGTCGTCGCGCCGGCGCTGGATCAGGACGGAGCGGCCGTCCTCGGTGACGGCGATGGGCGCACGGAGGGTTTCCGGCTTCAGGCCCGAGGAGAGATCGCGGATAGCGAGCGATTGCAGATTCAAAGCGAAGGGTTTGGGAGGCCCGGTGGTGTTGGCGGGCAGTCCGAAGACGGCGATCTCCCGACCGTCGGGGAAGGCCCGGACAGTGGGCATGTCGGTGTACTCGACCGTGGCTGGAAGCACCTGCGTGCGGCCGGACTCGGGCCAAAAGCGGAGCAACCGCTCGCGGCCTTCCGAAGAGGGGCGCTGAGCGATGAGGGATCCATCGGGAAGTGGCTCAGGCTGCCACGCATTGTCGAGCACCAGGCGCGGTTCGCCTCCCAGGGCGCCGATAGAGTAGATGCGGCCGGGGCCCCATGCTCGGTCGAAGTAGATCTTGCTGCCATCGCGAGACCATGCGACCAAGTCGACCGCGCCGTTGGTACGGTCGTGCGTGAGAGCAGTCCAACTGGAGGAGTCGGGTTTCATCACGGCGACTTGAGACAGTCCGTCGATGATGGCCCGGAAAGCCAGCAACTGACCGTCTGGGGAAATCCGTGCATGCGAGGCAATGATAGAACCGCCGAGAGCGGTTCCGGACCACAAGCGTAGTGGCGCGGAGCGGCTTCGCTGCCAGAAAAGCGCGGCCGCGACGATGGCGAGCAGCGCAACTGTCATGGCGGTGGCCAGGGGCCAACGCAGATTTCGAGGCGCGCGTTCCGGCGAGCCGAGCCGATCGGCGGCGGCGAGTTCGACGACCTCGGCAACGAAGCGGTAGCCGATGGTGGGCACGGTCTCGATGTAGCGGGCTATTTTGGCGTCGTCGCCGAGCGCTTTGCGAAGTTGCGCGACGACACGGGCCAGAGCATTGTCGGTGACGGCGATGTCTTCCCAAACGTTGCTGAGGAGTTCGTCCTTGCCGATGGCGCGCGAGCGGTTCTGGATGAGGAAGAGAAGGAGTTTGATGGACTTGGGTTCGAGGGCGAGGACCCGGCCGGATTTTTCGACCGAAAAGGTTTCGGGGTTGAGGATGACATCGTCAAACTGATAAACCACAGCGGGGCGATGCATTGGAACAAATTCTAACAGAGGTCCGCGCGGACCGTCGCCATGGACCATGGTGGCGTTGCTCGAAGCGTCACTTGGACCTGACCGGTACCGGCGGCGCGCCATGAGAGCGGATTAGGCAGCCATCCGTTCGCGGTTAACTCCTGAATGACGCTAGATCTTTATCGAGAGGTGTCCGGCGTCAAAAAGGTGGGATGAGGTGAGGGTTGACCGCCGGACACCTTCGATAAAGTCGTAAGAAGTGAGCCGCTGGCGCGTGCGCCACGATGCCTCAACCTATGGGTTTTGAATGCCGATCGGAGTGAGGGCAGTGGACGAAACGATGCACCTATTCGGCCGCACTGGGTGGGCGTCTTGAGCTGAGTCGGATCGGAATCGACGAAACGGACCTGCGGCCGAGCACTGAGACAGATGTTTTCCGCCGTGAGGACGTAGATCGACCGGGCGTGCGGATGGGCAAGCCTGTTTGGTCGACTTGGCGCGCAACTTACGACGTATCAAGAACAGCAACCTGGCGAGTGTGCTCGCAACGAATCTGCACGGCGGTCAAAGGTTCGACGATCTGCATTGCGCCCTGGCAACGAGGGCAATACCAAACCACCGGTTGCCCGAGTGGATCAAAAAAACCCAGGACTCCGCAAAACTCCCCGGATTCATTCGGGCGGATTCGCGCGAAGGGCGCGGGTCGCGGCGCGCCGCTGATTTTGCCGAGCACCCTCAGATTTCATGGAGGTCAGAAATTCATGGAAGCTGGGGACTTAAACCGGCGATTCTGCACCAAATGTGTACCGAAACGGTACTTTTCGAGCACCCTTGCGCGCTTTATTCGGGTCCTCGTGTCTGCCTCTAACCTCGATCGCGCGAACGGTGATCAGAGGATAAGCCGTTGACGTCGCACAGGCTTACAGGAAGTTCGTACCACGCCAATCCGCGATCAAGATTTAATTGGTACCTCCCGATTCCGTCGGCGGACGCCCCTTTTTCATAAATGCCGCCAAAACTCGGCCTTCGCTTTTTGGCACTTACAATCCTGCGGCGATATATACTCGGCGTGACGATGGGCTTTCTTGCAGGTCTGTTCGGGCATGCGGTCCGCACTGAGAATTGTGTGCTCCCCAAAAACCTTAAGGTAGGTTTGACGTGGACGGGTCCTCCGTAAGGGCAACCGCAAGCGAAAGCCGCGCAGATATAGATGTGTTCTGGCCTGCTCGCTCCGACGGTTATTGTATAGCAAGATCGGACATGCACCGGTTTCTTTCGGGCTGCCAGAGATTACTCGTGTCGCGGGCACTTCTACTCGGATTGCTCATTGGGTCCAGCCCCTTTGCGTTCGGGCAGCAATACTCTTTTCTCCCGGTAACCGGGTCGCCGAAGGCAGGGGCGAACCTGTTTCAGGACTCGCGCGGGCGCTTGTGGCTGGGGGGAACCAAGTCCGCCTGCTTCGATGGAACTCGCTTTTTCCTTCTGAGCGATTACGGCCTCCCGCCGGTGCGGGTGTCCGATTTCAGCGAGGATCCGGGCGGCGCGATCTGGATCGCGACGGAGGTCGGCATCTACCGGTTCGCCAATGGCCGGATGGAGCAACTCAGCAAGAGCGCGGCTCGAAATGTCATCGCAGTGACGTCGGAGGTGGCCGTGGTTCTCGGCGGAGGCGTGACCGGCGCTCCTTTGGTCAGAATTCAAAGAGCGGGGGACCGATGGAAAACCGAAACGGTCATGGATCTGGATGCTTCCGGCCCATTGACTCTCGATCCCTCCGGCATGCTCCTCTATCCCTGGCCTGGTAAGGGATGGAGCGAAATGCGGCTTGAGGATGTGGTTCGCTGGCAGCCGGGACGCCAGGTCGCAGTGATCCGGCATCCGGTTTCGGGCTTCCCCGGAACGGTGGATCTCAAGGTCCTGCGCGATCCTTCCGGGTGTGTGTGGTGGAGCGGCGGCGACGTCGAGGATTTCTACGACTGCGGCCAGGGACCCCATGCCGCGCCTTTCAAAGGCGCAAATCTACGCTCTTTCATGCGCGAGGGACGGGATGGCAGCATGGTGCTCTTGGGCGATGACCTGCTGGCGGTTGGGCGCCCCGGCTCATTTCGAGTTGCAACTCATGCCAACGGGATGCCGGCCGCCGTCGATGCGGTTCAGGGCCGGGATGGCACTGTGTGGCTCTCCACCGTGCAGGGATTGTTTCGGTTTGCCTCTCCGTTTCGCATCGAACAGTGGAGCATCCGCGACGGGCTCACCAGCACTCCGTGGTCAATCGCACGGAGCGGGGGGCGCATTTATGCCGGGCTCTACAAACGGATTGAAGTACTAAAGGAAGACAGGTCGCGATGGGAGACCGTCGCCACTTTCGATGACGGGACCCTGGTTGCCGGCTTGATCGGCGACGCCCATGGGGGACTCGTGGCCGCCATCAAGGATGGGGGCGTGGTTCAAGTATCGGCGAGCGGCAGCGTCATCGCGCGCACCGGGAAGAACCGTCCTGGCGGCGCGATGCGTCTAGCGAGGACGCCGGAGGGCGACATATGGCTGGGCCAGACCAGATTCGGGCGGCTCATACGGGAAGCGAGCGCTCTGAACGTTGAGGACCATCCATTGCAGACCCAACCGTCGCAGGCGGTCCACGCCATCAAGTATGTACAACAGACGCGCAAACTATGGGCGTGCTACAACGGCGGCCTGGTCGAACGTGATGAGCACGGCATCTGGAGAGAATTCACGACTCGAGATGGGCTCCTCCACAATGGATGCTGGTCCCTGGCGCCGCTTTCCAACGGCGACGTTTGGTACTCGTATTTCGAACAGGGCGTCCTTGCGCTCATCAGACCGCTTCCGTCCGGCGGCCTCAACGTTCGCAACTATGGCACCAGCGACGGGATACCGGAGCCAGGGGGCATCACGCTTGACACCGATCAGCGCGGCTGGCTGTGGCGAGGCGGTGGTCTGGGTGTCTATGTCGCCGATCAGACCGAGGCCGAAGCCGGGAAGTGGCTGCAGCTCGACCAGTCCGATGGATTCATCTCTCCCGGTATGAACTCCGGGAGCGTGTTCGTCGACCAGGACGGCTCGCTTTGGTGGGGCGCGGACAACGACCTGGTTCATTACGCGCCGCCGCCCGACCTTGTCACACCGCCGTTTTCACCGCAGATCCATGTCTCGGCATTCTCCTGGGACGGCCAAGCGCCCAGGCTTGCGGAAACGGTCGCCGATGTGCCGCATGGAGTAAAGTTGGTGGCCCACATCGGGTCGCTTCAGTTCGACCGGCGCAACGCGCTGCGGCTGCGGTATCGACTTCTGCCGGAACAACCGGCTTGGCGTGAATCAAGCAGCCTGGATCTGTCTTTGGGTTCACTTTCCTGGGGCGCCCATACGCTGGAGGTGCAAGCCCGGATCTTCACCGGTCCGTGGTCGCCCACGGTGGGCCGTTCCCTGACCATTCTGCGTCCGGTCTGGCTCACCTGGCCGCTGCTGCTGCTCTACGCGATGACCACGGCGCTACTGACCGTCGGCGGCATTGTGGTGCGCCGGCGGCGGCAGGCCGAACAAGCTGTATTACTTCCCGATCTTGCGGCGTGGCGGTTGGGAGCGCTTCTTCCGGAAGTCGATGAACTTTCGGGAACTCTGCTGGACTCTCGTTTCGAAGTCGGCGAACTGCTCGCGCGCGGCGGTTTCGCGAACGTGATGTTGGGATACGATCGCGATCAGAAACAGCGCTGCGCGGTGAAAGTTTTTCGTAGCGAGGTCAAGGACACGGCCTGGATCCAGCGCCGGTTTGAGCACGAAGTCGCCGCTCTCAAGAAAGTGAGCCATCCCAACGTGGTTTCGATTTACGCCCATGGCAGCACGCCGTCCGGGGCGCCGTACCTGGTGATGGAGTTCGTTGAGGGGCAGAACCTGCGCGAGATGCTCGGAGCCGGTGCGATCGCCGCCGTTCGCGCAGCGAAGTTGCTCAGGCAGCTCGCCACCGCGCTCGACGCGATTCACGCGCATGATATCTGGCACCGGGACGTGAAGCCGGAAAACGTCATCATCCGTAAAGAGGGTTCGCCCGAAGAGGAGGCCGTCCTCATCGATTTCTCCATCGCGATCGTCAAGGATGCCAACGAAACTTTATACGGCCTCTCGCGCGCGGCTGGCAGCTTCGATTACATGGCACCCGAGCAGGTGATCGGGTACGCGGACGCTTCGAGCGACGTCTACAGCCTCGCTAAGCTCGCCATCGAAATGCTGGCGGGAAACCGCTTGTCCCGCCTTCTACCGGAGGCTTCGATCGATCTTCCGAGCCGGGTTCGGGAATTGTTGAAAGGTCTGGACGTCCCGCTCTCGCCGGAGACGATTGACACACTCGCCCGAGCCCTCGAGTTTGACCCTTCGAAACGGCCGCGCAGGGCAGGTTCGCTGGTGGATCCGCTCGCCGACGATCTGGAATCAGGCGCCCGGTCGCGCTGAACGCGCGCGGTCGTTTCGTTTCTCCGAATGGAGGGTGCGCTTCAGCCACTTCATGCCTCTCTCCCAGCGCAGACGAACCTGCTTCAAGGTGAGCCCGGTTTCTTGGGCGATCTCCTCCAGCGTAAAGCCGCTGAAGTAATGCATATCCACCATGCGGGCGGCGTCCGGGTCCCCGGCTTCCAAGCGGTCCATCAGAATGCCGATTTCGACGATCTGCTCGGTGTCGCGAAGGGATGCACCGAGCAGCGGTCCCGATTCATTGAGCGGAAGGGTACTCGTTTCGCCCCCGCGACGGGCGGCCAGCCTCTTACGCGCCAGACCTATTAAGACGCGCCGCATGGCCAGGCTCGCCAATGCATAGAAATGTCCCTGGTCCCGAATCTGCCAGCCGCCTTTCGACAGGCTGCTGAGCCAGAGTTCGTTGATGAGCTCGGTCCTGGACACCGGCGCGACGTAGCGCTCCAGTTTGAGTTGCCGCAGGGCAATTTCGCGAAGCTTGGGCATCACTTCGCGCAACAAGGCATTCGCCGCAGCGGTATCGCCCTGCATAAACGACTGCAGGCGCTCTGTTAAGGACACGTTACTGGACATCGCTCGACGTAAGGCCAGTATCGCAAAAGTCGGAAACGGTAACGAGATTTGCGGGCACGGAATCTCGCGGCCTGCGCAGATGGAGGCAGGTGAATGTACAAGCGCCTGAAGGGGAACTTGGATGACGAGAGAAAAACGGAACAGAAATTGGCTTCTGTGCGCGGGAGCCGTTTGGTTCGCGACGCAAACGATCCCGGTTAAAGCCGCTTCGTCGGCTTTTGAGAACGACATCGCGGCACAGAACCCGCTGGTCTGGTACAAGCTCAACGAACCAGCCGGATCGGGTCTGGCAATTAACTCCGGCGGTATCGGTTCCTCGCTCAACGGGATCGCGTTTAACAGTCCTACTTTCGGCGCGGCCGCGGATGGGGGTGACACAGGTGTCGCTTTCGCAAACGGGAACGGACAACAGCAGTACATCCAGACGGCAGGCAACGTTCCGGCAAGCCTGCAGGGAAACCCTACATTCACGGTGGAAGCGTTGGTATACTTGCCCTCGAACGGGCAACCCAGTACTCCCTTCTATGCGCCGTTTCTTTGGTGGGGCGGTAACGGCACCGGCAACTCAGTCTACTTCAGCCTGAGCCGCGTCAACTTCAACCAGATATTTGTCGGATTCTACAATTCCGGTCTGGTGATGACCGGGACAATCAACCTCGATTCCTGGAACCTGATTACCTGGGTGCGCAATTCGAATGGCGGGGCGAACAACTCCCTCACGGGAAGCACGCTCTATATAAACGGCGTGCCGGCGGCGACGACCTCCGATACCACGCTTTCCGGAAGTGCCGGGATTTTCCCAACCGTACAGGCGGGCCCGCTTACGATCGAGCGCGCTGGTGATTTTTCCCGGTACTTCTCGGGCACGGTCGCCGACGCCGCTGTGTTCGGACAAGCGTTGTCTGCCTCCGTCATCGCGCAGCAGTACGCGGATCTTACCGGAACGCCGCAGTCGTCACCCTCCGTCGCTACCGGTGGCGTGCTGAATGCAGCCAGCTTCGCCAAGAACCCGCAGGGTCTCGGGACCGCAGTCGCTCCCGGCTCTCTCGTCTCAATCTTCGGAAACTTCCCCGGTGCGACAACCGCGTCGGCTCCGTCGATCCCGTACCCCACCTCATTGGGCAACGTCACGGTGACCTTCAATGGAACCGTTGCGCCACTCCAGTTGGTGTCGCCAACCGGCGCCTACCCGTTCCTCACCGCGCAAGTGCCGTTCGAAGTTCAGGGCAGTACGACCGCTCAGGTCGTCGTAACGATCAACAACCAGTCTTCTCAGCCCGAATCGACACCCATCGTTCCGAGCGCTCCAGGAATCTTCACGATTCCCGCCACCGGAGAGGGCGCTGGAATTCTGGTCTATACGGGTGCCAACGGTGCGGCCACGATCGCGGCGCCAACCAACGCTGGCCTCGGCTATCCCACTGCTCCGATCCCGCGTGGTACCAGCGGATTCTTCTATGCCACCGGACTCGGCGTCCTCACGCCGCCCGTCGCCGACGGCGCGGGTGGAATCGACGGCACCACTCACGAAGCGGCGCTCAAACCCACAGTTACCATCGGCGGAATTTCGGCTGAGGTCGATTACTGGGGCCCCAGCGGATATCCCGGCGTGTATCAGATCAACATCGTCGTTCCGCAGGGCGCGCCCACTGGGGACGGAATCCCACTGGTAGTGACGACACCCGATGGCTCGGTGATCAGCAACGCCGCCACAGTGTCCGTCATGTGACCGATGCGCGTATCTCGCGGACTTGCGGCAGCTCAAACTGGAGCGATACGTCACGCCGCATCCTTGCGGATGAGCGAAGCTGCCCCCACGTTGTGTCAGCGATGCTTCTGAATCCCGCCGTCTTTTGACATTGCCTCAGGCCGCATTCCTTCCTCTTTTTTTTCGGTAAGCCGCAACAGACGCACGGGACTCAACGGCCGTCCGCGACCAGCACTCAGCGGTAAGTTTTTGCACGTCCGTTCGCTGGACATAGCGACGGCAAGCCACGGTAACGCGGTTCCCGCCGGGACAAGCACAGAACGAGCACAGAGAGATGTGCTTGCGGGCCGGTGGCCGCGGAGTGCCTATTGCATTCCGCCGCGGCGAATTTACTCCGGGCAACAGCCAGCGATGGAACCAGCAGGCCTCCTCCGGTGTCGTACACGTTTATGCCCCGAGACTTGTCGACCATTGCGTCGGCGGCGCTCGTCTCCGCAACACTGTTCCTTAACTTCGTTTTTTGGTTTGAGAATGCTTACCTGCTTCGCACTCCCTTTCAGGCTCTG
>JASHWA010000009.1 GCA_030044325.1 Bryobacteraceae bacterium | reverse complement strand
AGGCTCGCGATACAAGCCTTTTCGGCCGGCCCGGGCGTTTGACATAAGGAAGCAGCCTGCGTCGTACAGGCGTTCGCGAACCAGCTTCGTTAGCAGAATCTCGTATCGCTTCTCGTATGACGCATCCCTGAATTCTGCAAATACCTTGAAGTGCGGCTGCCGTGCCCTCACGGCCGAGGTCGACGCGGGTGCCTCCTCGAGTTCGTCCATCTGGCGCGCGTCGCCCAGTCGAACCCTCTGCGTCGTCGGAATTTGGCGCACGCTCGCCTCGATGAGCTGCACCAGCTTCGGATCTCTCGCGATCCGCGGAATGTCGGTCTGCGGATTGCGGAGCGGCAGGACATCGCGCGGAAGGAATGCGGACAAATCCGGCGCCGGATCGCCGGACGGCGCCGGCCTGCTTCGTCGGTGAACGCCCGCACCCATCACACCAATTTAGTCGTTTGCATCGCCCCGTAGCTGATCCTCACACCGCCGCCAGCGATGTGATCGGCGACCCCTGCCCCGGCGTATCGAACTTCACGCTCACCAGCTTCGATACCCCCGGCTCCTGCATCGTCACCCCGTACAGCGCCTCCGCGGCTTCCATGGTTCGCTTGGCGTGCGTGATCACGATGAACTGCGTCTCTTCCGACATCTCCTTCAGCAGCCGCGTCAGCCGCTGGATGTTCGGCTCGTCGAGCGGCGCGTCCACTTCATCAAGAATGCAGAACGGACTCGGCGTGTAGCGGAAAATCGCCATCAGCAGCGCCATCGCCGTCAGCGATTTCTCGCCGCCCGAAAGCAGCAGCACGTTTTGCAGCCGCTTGCCCGGCGGCGACGCGACAATGTCGATCCCGCTTTCCGCCAGGTTCGATTCGTCCGTCAGCCGCATCTCCCCCTGCCCCCCGCCGAACAGCGTCTGGAACATCTCCCGGAAATGCGCGTTCACCCCCTCGAACGCCTCTTTGAACCGCCGCCGCGACTCCTGGTCCAGATCCTGGATCGCCTTCTCCGTGTCCCGAATCGAATCGATCAGATCCTGCCGCTGCGTGTTCAAAAAATCGTAGCGCTGCTGCGCCTCCTGGTATTCTTCGAGCGCCTGCGGGTTCACCGGGCCGAGAGCCTCGATCTTCGCGCGCACCTCCTGGTATCTCGTTTCGGCTTCGGCCACGGTGGATTCGTCCAGTGTGGCTTCCTCATCCCGCGAAACTTCCGCCGCCGCGACGCTCAGCTCCTTGCGGCTGGTCTCATCCAGATATTTCAATTCGGCCTGTTTCTTGACCAATTCGAGCTCGATTTCGGCCCGCTTTTCCTGCGCCGCCTGCGTTTCGATGCGCAGCGATTTGAGCGCGTCGTCGAGCCCGGCCAGCGCCGAGCGCCCCTCGCTTTCCTCCGCCGCCAGCCGTTCCACTTCCCCCCCCGCTTCCGCCGTTTTCTGCGCCAGCTCGCCCGAACGCCGGTCCAGCTCGACGTTGTCTTCAAGCAGCCGCGCCCGCTCCACGCCCATCCGCTCCATCTCGCGCGCCAGCTCGTCGCGCCGCGAAACCAGATGCCGGATCTGCGCCTCCAGCCGCGCGGCCGTCGTCTTTGCCGCTCGCGACCGCTCTTCCAGCCCCGCCAGCTCCGCGCGCAGCGCCGCGTGCTCTTCCGCGATCGCGTGCCCGTGCGCCTGTAAACGCTCGAATTCGCCGCGCGCTTGTTCGAGCGATTTTTCCTGGTCGAATCGCGCCTGCTCTTTTTCCGCCACCAGAATCTGGTTCTGCTCCCGCTGCGCCCGGCTGCGCGTGTCCTCCCGCGTCAGTCTCTCCAGCTCCAGCCGCGCCACCGAAAGCCGCGACCCCGCCCGCGCGTACTCGTCCGCCAGCTTGCGCTGCTCGTGATCGAGCGCCAGCGCGTCTTTTTCCTGCGCCTGCTGCGTCGTCCGAATGCGCTCCAGATCCTCGCCCAGCAGCGCCGTTCCCCGCTCCAGCTCCTCCAGCTGCCCGGCCAGCTCGTCCACTTCCCGCTGCCGCGTTTCCGCCTGCGCCGTCAGCTCCCGCAACTCGCGCTTCAATGCCAAAGGCCCGCCCGCCGATTTCCGCCCTCCGCTCACCGCGTGCCCGTGATAGCTCACCCCGTCCGGAAGCAGAAAATAGCAATCCGGATTCGCCGTCGCCAGCGTCTGCGCCGTCCCCCGGTCGGAAACCAGGAAACAGCGCGCCAGCCGCGGCAGCAATCCCTGCGGAGCCTTCGCGAATCCGTTGGTCAAACGCAGCGTGTCGCGCAGCCGCCCCACCACCCCGGGATGAGCCGACAGATCCGGCGCCAAAGGCGACGCCGCGCTCGCCTCCGGATGCACCAGGAACGTCGCGCGACCCTCCGCTTCCGCGCGCAGCAGCTCCACGCCCCGATCCGCCTCCGCCCATCCGCTCACCACCACGTATTCCAGCTCTTCATGCAGAAAAACTTCGCACGCCTTCTCCCACCCCGGATCGGCCACCTCCACGAAATCCGCCAGCACGCCCGACGGTTTGAAATCCGCGTATTGATTGTGTTCGAGACCCAGGAACAGGCGCTTCACCGATTCGGTCGTATAAGCGCGATGCGACAAAATCTCGGCCAGCGATTCCCGCCGCGCGTTCGATCGCGACAGCGCTGCGCGCAGCTCCTCAATCCGTTTCCGCGACGCCACCGCGCGCGTCTGCCGCTCCTTCATTTCCTCTTCCACGCGCCGCCGCTGGTCCGCCAGCGATTCGAGCTCCAGCTGCCGCGCGTTCAACTTCTCGCCCAGCTCGCCTTTCACCTGCTCCAGCCGCGTCATGTCGTTCGACGCCGATTCCTCTTCCTTGCGCGACCGCGCCGCATCGCGCTCGATCGCCGCCAGGTATTCGTCGATCTGCGCAAGCTGATTCTTCAGCGTCGAAGCCTCGCCCAGAAGCCGTAAAACCTGCTGCCGCGACTGCTCGATCCCTCGCTCCCGCGCGCGCAAATCCGTTTGCAGCGCGTCGCGCTCCTGCGTTTTCGCGTCCAGATGGCCGCGCAGCGTCGCGCTCGCTTGCTCGATCTCCGCGGCCGACTGCAGATGCGTTTCCAGCTCCGCCGTCTCCCTCTGATGCCGCGCGTCCAGATCCTGCGTCTCCGCTTCGCCTTGCGCCAAACGCTGCTCGATCCCGCCGATCTGCTTCGCCTGCGATTCCAGGCGCCCGCGCGTCCGCTCCGATTCTAGGTTCAGCTCCGCCACGCTCGCCCGCGCCGCCGTCAGCCCCGATTCGGTCCGGTAGCACGACTCCTGAACGCGCGCGTATTCCTGTTCCCGCTCCTGAACCGTCGCCGAAAGCGTCTGGTACGCGCCCTGCGCCTGGCTCAAATCCAGCGCCAGCTTCCCCGCTTCCCGTTCGAGCATCTGGAATCGCCCCGAAACCGCGCGCCGCAAATGCCCCAGCATCTCCGTGCGCAGCTCTTCATAACGCCGCGCCTTGGATGCCTGCCGCTTGAGCGAATTCACCTGCCGGCTGACCTCGTCGAGAATATCGAACACGCGCGAAAGATTCTGCCGAGCGCTTTCAAGCTTCGCCTCCGCCAGCCGCTTGCGCGTTTTGTATTTCCCGATCCCCGCCGCTTCTTCGATCACCGCCCGCCGGTCCGCCGGTTTGTTCGAGAGAATCTGCCCGATGCGTCCCTGCTCGATAATCGCGTAGCTCTCCGGCCCCAGGCCCGTCCCGCTGAACAGATCCTGAATGTCGCGCAGCCGCGCCGCCCGCCCGTTGATCAGATATTCGCTGTCGCCCGACCGGAACAGCCGCCGCGTGATGGTGATGTCTTCGATTTTGTGATGACCGTTCGCGTGCCCGTTCCCGTTCGTCTCCATCGGCGCATGCGCCGCCGGATCCGCCATGGTCAGAGTCACCTGCGCCATCCCCAGCGGCTTCTTTTCGCGCGTCCCCGCGAAAATCACGTCTTCCATCCGCGCCCCGCGCAGCGTCTTCGCGCTCTGTTCGCCGAGAACCCAACTGATCGCGTCGCTCAGGTTCGATTTGCCGCACCCGTTCGGCCCCACCACCGCGGCAATCCCGTTGCCGTGAAACCGCATCTCCGTGCGGTCGTAAAACGACTTGAAACCTTGGATATCGACGCGCTTGAGTTTGAGCACTGCCGAAGCCCCTTCCTATGGTGACGCATTCCGGGGGAGTTGTCCCATCATAAGCTGAAGTTCGGGGAAAGTAAAGGAGGGGAACTACCCTATTTGGAAGGAATTTTCCGGTACCTACTATATATTGTGCCCCGTTTCCCAATCCTCCGATCGTGGTCTCCCCGCCGCCGGCGCCAGCAGCACCGCCAGAATGCCCGTCAGAAACACGCCGTCGAAGGTCCCCGCTCCGCCGATTGAAGCGACCGGCGCTCCCAGACCCTGGATTCGACCCAGATTCAGCAGATCCGCTCCGATTAACGTTCCCAGACTTCCGGCAACGTAGGCGAGCGGCGCCGCTTTCCTCCAGCCGAGCGCCATCGCCGTGATCGCCGCGACAATCGGCGGAATGAACATCGGCTCCGTGATCCCCACCCCGCGAACCGGCTGCGCGAACAGGTGAACCACGCCCGCGACAATCGCGGTGGCCACCGCGGCTCGCCCGTAAAATCCATTCCTGACGACCAGGAACAGCGAAAGAATGATCGGCACCAGCGCGCCGCCGACGTTGATCGCGATGACGGTCCCCGGATACTCGCGCATCGTCGGCACCACGTACTGCATGCCGAAATAATTCACCACGCCGGGAGCGGCCATGCGTTCCGGCGGCAGTTGCGCAACGGGAATATTGACCGCGCTCCCCAGCAGCGAGAGCAGCAGAACCGCCAGGACGTAGCGCGGCGGAACTCCCATCCGCTCGTACGCATATCTCAGGATCCCTAGCTCGACCAGCGCGACCACCACGAAAAACAGGAAACCCAGCGCCAGAAGAAATGGCCACGCCAACGGAAAGTAGTGCATGCTCGACGGCTGCATTCCGCGTTCGCTCCCTTTGAAACCACAATCGCACATCTTCCGCAAGAGGGATTGCGCCCCCGCGATGCAAGAGGAACAATGGAGGACAGACGCCCCCTATGCCCGCCACGCTCTCTCAAAAGCCGCAATGGAAATTCACCCTGGGATACCTGGTCTGGTTCGCGCTCATGATCTGGTTTTTCCGCACCGCATTTTCGCCCTCCCAGCCGCGCGAAGTGTCCTATAGCGACTTCCTCGCCGAAGTGGGCGCCGGCCATCTCGCCGACGTCCGCATCACCGAGGGCCAGCTCATCGGGACCCTCAAGAAAGATCAGCTCAAGCAGGAAAAAGGCAAGCCTCCCGTCAATCCGCAGATCGAATGCGATCGCATTCCCGGACTCGACGCCGGTCCGCTCGTTCAGGAGCTCCAGGCGCAGCACGTGGACATCTCCGGGAAGGTCCCCACACAATCGATCTGGGGCGGAGTGTTGATCTCCTGGGGGCCGATTCTGCTGCTGATCGCGATTTACGTGGTCGCCATGCGCAGGCTGCAAAAAAGCGGCGGCGGTCCGTTGAGCTTCGGCCGCAACAAGGCGAAAATTCACGACCAGTCCGATCGCTTCGACACCAAATTCTCGGATGTCGCCGGAGTCGAAGAAGCCAAAGCCGAATTGCAGGAGATCATCGATTTTTTAAAGACCCCCGAGAAGTACCAGAAACTGGGCGGGCGCATTCCCAAAGGCGTTCTGCTGGTGGGTCCGCCGGGAACCGGAAAAACGCTGCTGGCGCGCGCCGTCGCGGGCGAATCGGGCGTGCCGTTTTTCTCCATTTCCGGCTCCGAATTCGTGGAGATGTTCGTCGGCGTGGGCGCCTCGCGGGTGCGCGACCTGTTCGAGCAAGCCAAGCAGCGCGCGCCTTGCATCATCTTCATCGACGAGCTGGACGCGATCGGAAAAAGCCGCGCCAGCGGCCACGGGTTGTTCTCCAACGAAGAGCGCGAGCAGACGCTCAATCAACTCCTGGTCGAAATGGACGGCTTCGATTCCTCGAAAGCGGTGATCATCATGGCCGCGACCAACACGCCGGAGGTGCTCGATCCGGCGCTGCTGCGGCCCGGAAGGTTCGATCGCCAGGTGGTGCTCGAGCGGCCCGACATGAAGGAGCGCGAAGCCATTCTGAAAGTTCACGCGCGCAAACTTCCCGTCGCTCCCGGCGTGAATCTCGAATCCGTCGCCGCGGAGACACCGGGGATGGTGGGCGCCGACCTGGCCAACATCGTCAACGAGGCCGCGCTCAATGCCGCGCGCCGCAACGCCGGCCAGATCGAGATGCGCGATTTCGATCAGGCCGTCGATCGCGTGACGCTGGGATTTGAAAAGAAGGGACGGCTCATCGGGCCGGACGAAAAAGAGCGCGTCGCCTATCACGAAGTCGGCCACACGCTGGTGGCTTTATCGGTGCCCAACGCGGACCCGGTGAAGCGCGTCTCCATTATTCCGCGCTCCATCGGCGCGCTGGGCCACACGCTGCAACTGCCCGGCAGGGATCGCTATCTTCAGACCGAACCCGAGCTGGAGGATCGCATCGCGGTGCTGCTCGGCGGGCGCGGAGCCGAGGAGACCGTGTTCAACGGCGTGGTTTCGACCGGCGCAAGCGACGATCTCGCGCGCGCCTCGGAAATGGCTCGCCAGATGGTCACCCGTTTCGGCATGAGCAGCCAGATGGGCGCGATGACTTACGGAATTCCGCACGAGTCGCGCTATCTCAACACGCCGTTTGAAGCCGAAGAGAAAAACTACAGCGAGCGCACCGCGGAGCAGATCGACACCGAAGCGCGCGACATCATCGACCGGCAGCATGAGCGCGTCAAATCGATCCTGGCAAGCCGCCGCGCGGACCTGGACCTGGTCGCCGCCGCTCTGCTCAAAAAAGAGACTCTCGAACACGACGAACTGGAAAAACTGCTCGCCGAGCACAAGCCCGACCCCATCGCCCCGGCGCGTCCGTGAAGCCGGCAGCGACGCCCTTTTCGCTTCCGCTCGAAATAGCGGAAAATAAATCCAGTGCGATCAGCGCCGATTCTTGCCGCAGCCGTTGCCCTCACATGCGCGATGCTCAGCGCGCAGAGTGGAGGACTGTACGGCGGCGGGCCCACCTGGTGGGATGCTTCGCGAGGCGGGATGTTCCCGTGGGAAGAAGCTTACGAGAATCCCGACGGCGAAGCCAGCATTCTGAATAAGAACGGCGCGGTGCGCGCGGATGGGCACGCGTTCTTTGAGCCGCTCGGCGCCAATCGCCGCGCCTGCATCACCTGCCATCAGCCCTCCGATGGCATGAGCCTTTCGACGGGCACTCTGCGCGAGCGCTGGAAAACAACGGATGGCCGCGATCCTGTTTTTGCGGCCATCGACGGCTCGAACTGTCCGGACCTGCCGCAACGCTCCGAGAAATCGCACTCGCTGCTGCTCGATCGCGGGCTGATCCGCATCGCGCTCGCGTGGCCGCCCCAGGGCGCCAAGCCGGAGTTCCAAATCGAGGTGGTCCGCGATCCCACCGGATGCAATCTCAGCGCGACCTACGGTCTCAAAAGCGGCACGCCCGCGATCTCCGTGTACCGGCGCCCGCGAATGGCTGCGAATCTCGCTTATGTCGTCGACGGCGAGGACAGCAACCTGATGGCGGACGGGCGCGAGCCGTCTCTGCGCTCGCAGGCGATCGATGCGGCGCTCACCCACGAGCAGGCCGGCTCCCGGCCGAGCGCGCAGCAGCTTCGCCAGATCGAGGATTTCGAGATGCAGGTTTTCGCGGCGCAGAGCGCCGACGTTCGCGGCGGCCTGGTGGCGGAAAAGAGCGGGCCGCTGCTCGGAACCGGGAATCTGGCGGGCGGCGAAACGAGGTCTCTCGGCGACGACGCGGCCGGGCGCGTGGTTCTGTCGTTCAAGTTGTGGCGGAAACAGCCGGGCGATGGAGACCTGGGGGTGCAGCGCGAATTTCGCGCATCGGCCGCGCGCGGAAGCGAAGTGTTTTTCACCCGGCGATTCCAGGTGGGCGGCGCTGCGGCGACCTGCGCGACCTGTCATGGCGCGGGCGTCAGAAAACCGATGGACATCGGGACGACCAACGTGGCGAGGGAACAGGCTTGGCCCGATCTGCCGCTGTTCCGCATCGTGTGCGACGCCTCGGCTGCGCCGCATCCGGCGCTCGGCCGGGTTTTCTACACGCAGGACCCCGGGCGGGCGCTGATCACGGGGAAATGCGCGGACGCGGGCGCGATCGTGCCGCAGCAGCTTCGCGCGCTGCCTGCGCGGGCACCGTATTTTTCCAACGGCTCGGCCAAAACTCTGCGCGATGTTGTTGATTTCTATGACCTTCGTTTCGGGATCGGCTACAGCGAGCAGGAAAAGCGCGACTTGACCAACTTCCTGCGGGTTCTGTAGCGAGAATCTGCAAAAACGAACCCAACGCCGGCTGCCGAGTGCGACCGCCAAAATTGCAAAACGAACCCACCGGCCGGATCAAGCCTTTCATGCCTACAGCTTAGCGGAGGCGCGCGGCGAGTGCGGTCGACCGCGTTGAGATCTCATTGGCTGTTCAAGAGTTTCGATCGCCCGCGAGCGGTGATGCGTGAGCGGGGCGTTGGTGCAACAAAAACGAAGCCACCGGGGATTGAGGTTAATCAAGATTCCAGGCCGAAGAAGCTGTCGAGCGTGGGGACGGTGGAGGGACGCGATCGGGTGGTTTCAATATGTCCGGAGGGCGCTCGCATGGCGGCGGCGAACTGGATGGCGGCTTCCATATTCGCCTGGCGGACTGCTTCGTCGGGTTCGAGCGAATCGACTCCGCGCTCCTGCATATTGCCGACCGCGATTCCATCGCTTCTGGGATTGAGGCTCAGGGTCGCGGCCGCATTGGCGGCGCGGCCGCCGACGCGGTACTTCATTTCCGGCTGCGGAACACAGAAAGTGAGCTGGCCCTTGACCGGGACAAGCTCATTGTCGCCGAACAGCGTCTTCGATCCGAGGCCGGTGCAGTTCACGATGACGGGCTCGGTGAGCGGCATCAGGTCGCGCGGGGTGTCGAATTTGCGAATCACGATTTTGCCGCCGAACATCAGGAAATCGCGCACCAGGGCGTCGAGGTAAATGGACGGCTCGATCGCGAGCGCGGAGGTGCGCACGGCGTACCTGGCGGGAAACGGGTGTTCGCCGGGGCCGAGAATTTCGCGGTCGCGGCCGATGCGCAGACGATCGGGCAGAAGGCCGGTGTTCTCGCCTCCGCCGCGTCCGCCGCCGGACTGAGGATCGCCGGTCGCGTTGTAGCTATCGATCCAGTACACGCCGTAGCCGGGCGCGCCGGCGAGCAGTTGAAGCTCGCGATAAGAGATCTCGGCGGCCTGAAGAAACTGCGCGTCCCAGGCGGGCGTGCGGCGGTCGTTGGAGACCAATCCGGAGGTGGGCGTGAATCCGGCCCAGGACATGTTCGAGGTGGTATAAGGCGGGACGGTCATCGTATAAATGGTGACGGCAAATCCGCGGCGCTGGAGCTGGCGCGCGGCGGTCAAGCCGGGCGAGCCGCAGCCGAGCACGGCCGCGCGGCGATCGCTTTGCTCTAACGCGAGGTCGGCGACCATCGAGCCGCAGCCCCAGGCGAGCGACATCCCCGCACCGCCGAATCCGTAGTCGTGAATGACGGTCTTTTCGTCGAATTTCTCGGCTTTGAGCACGAATCCGGAATCGCGATGCGGGCGCAGGCCGACGGTGGTTCGGATCACGCGGTCCCAATTGATGCGCGGGATGGCGAGATTCGGGGCGGGGCGCACGTTGGGCTGCGGCGCAAGCGCGGAAGGAACGGCGGCTTTGGTTTTTCGCGTGGCGCATCCGGCGGCGAGCGCGGAGAGCGCTGTCAAGCCGGTTCCCAGAAAATCGCGTCGATTCATCGGAGATTGGAATACTGTATCAGAAAAGCGGACCGCGAAGATCGTGGGCTTGCGGGCGTCTAGCCAGCCAATATGGTATAGTTAGTCGAGAAATTGGTATGGTTCACGGGATTGAGGTCGATCACGCTTCCGACACGCCTATTTACAGGCAAATTTATGAGTCGATTCGATTTCAGATTCTCAAAGGCCGAATTTCGCGCGGGGAGAAGCTGCCGGCGGGACGGGAATTGGCTGGGCAACTTGGACTGAACAGGAGTACCATTAAGGCGGCATTGGATCTGCTCGAAGCGGAGGGGCTGATCGAACGGCAGGTGGGGCGCGGGACGTTTGTGGCGCGGGTTGAGGAAGAAGCGGCGGAGCGCGAGCGGGTGGAGACGATCAGTTTTGCGGCATCGCGGCCGGCGGAGGACGAATTTCCACTGCTCGAATTTCGCGCGACGTGCCGGGAGGTGCTGGAATCGCCGGAAGCGGCGAATATTTTGCAGCTTGGACCGGCGAGCGGGTATGGGCCGCTGCGGCGTTTCCTGCTGAACGAGGTGCGTAAACGCGGAGCGGCGTCGCAGGACGACGATATTCTGATCACCAGCGGGTGCCAGCAGGCGCTCGATCTGATTCAACGCGTAATGGCGCCGCGCGGCGAGACGGTGTTGATGGAAGATCCGGTTTATCCGGGGGTGCGCAACGTTTTTCAGCGCGGCGGCGCGAGAGTGATGGGGATTCCGGTGGGCGAGCGGGGAATCGACGCCGATGCGCTCGAACGCGCGCTTGAAAAAGAGCGCGCGCGGCTGATCGTGCTGACGCCGAATTTTCAAAATCCGACGGGTACGACGATTCCGGAGTACGAGCGCGGGCGGATTGTCGAAATGGCCCGCCGCGCGGGCGCGACGATCGTCGAAAACGATTTGTATGGCGCGCTGCGCTATGCGGGTCCGGAAGCGCCGTCGTTCAAGGAGCTGGATCCATCGGGCCAGACGATCGTGTTGGGGAGTTTTTCGAAGATCGCGTTTCCGGGGCTGAGAGTGGGCTGGGCGATCGGGCCGCGGGCGCTGATTGGGGAGCTCACCGAAGCGAAAGAGGCGTGCGATCTGCATTCGGATCAGCTTTCGCAGGCGGTGCTGGTGAGATTCGCGGAATCGGGAAGGCTGGCGGAGCATCATCAGAAGATGCTCGCGGGGGGCGCGGAAAGATTGCGGGCGTGCCTGGAGGGTCTGGAGCGCGAGCTGCCGAAAGGGAGCCGCTTCACGCGACCGCAGGGAGGGATGAACGTGTGGGTGACGCTGCCGGAGCCGATGGAGGCGACGGATCTGGCGGCTCGCGCGGGCGCGGAGGGGGTGCAGTTTTTGCCGGGGAGATATTTTGCGGTGTCGCGTCCGCAGACGAATTCGCTGCGGCTGAGTTTTGCGGGAATTCCGCCGGCTGAGATTTCGCGGGGATTGCAGATTTTGGGAAGAATTTTTCGAACGGAGTATGAGCGGGCGCGGCACGGGTACCGGCATGAGCCGGCGCCGGCGATGGTGTAGAACGGTGAGTGGTTCGTGGTAAGTAGTCCGTCGACGACTTACTACTAACCACGCACCACTAACTTTTTGAAGGAGCGAATCATGTACCTGTCGGATGATTTTCGATTGAAGGTGGGACTGGCGGAGATGTTGAAGGGCGGCGTCATTATGGACGTCACCAATGTGGAGCAGGCGACGATTGCGGAGAAGGCCGGGGCGTCGGCGGTGATGGCGCTGGAGCGGGTGCCGGCGGATATCCGCAAAGAAGGCGGCGTGGCGCGCATGGCGTCGATCCGGATTATTCGCGACATCATGAGCGCGGTCTCGATTCCGGTGATGGCGAAAGCGCGGATCGGGCATTTCATGGAGGCGCGGGTGCTGGAGGCGCTGGGCGTGGATTATATCGACGAGAGCGAAGTGCTGACGCCGGCCGATGAAGAGCATCACATCGACAAGCGCGGGTTCAAAGTGCCGTTCGTGTGCGGGGCGCGGAATTTGGGCGAAGCGCTGCGGCGGATCGCGGAAGGCGCGGCGATGATTCGGACCAAGGGCGAGGCGGGGAGTGGAAATATTGTCGAGGCGGTGCGGCATATCCGGACGATCGTGAAAGAGATGAAGCAACTGACGGTGCTCGGCAAGGAAGAGCTGGTGCATGAGTCGAAGAATTTAGGGGCGCCGCTGGAGCTGGTGGAGTGGGTCGCGGCGAACGGAAAATTGCCGGTGCCGAATTTTTCGGCGGGCGGGATCGCGACGCCGGCGGATGCGGCGCTGGTGATGCAGTTGGGCGCCGAGGCGGTGTTCGTGGGCAGCGGGATTTTCAAGAGCGAAGATCCGGAGACGCGGGCGAAGGCGGTGGTGAAGGCGGCGACCTATTATAATGACCCCGCGAAATTACTGGAGGCATCGGAGGAGTTGGGCGAGGCGATGCGCGGGCTGGACGTCGCGAAGCTGCCGCAGGAGGAGTTGTTGCAGACTCGGGGGTGGTGAAGTGGGAAGTGGGTAGTGGGTAGTGGGCTGGGCTCCGGTAGAATAAGGCATGGCTGCGAATGGACACGATCCTTCTAGGCTCGACCGGCTGGAGGCGCTGGTGGAGGTTCTGGTCAACCGGCATATCGAGTTCGAGCAGGAGCACAGGCAGCTTCTCACGGCGCAGGTGGTGTTGACGGACCGTCTGGACCGGCTGACCAGTCGCGTGGATCGGATTGCGCAATCGCAGCTTGAGACGAATGAGAAACTGAATGCGCTGATTTCGATCGTGGACGAATTCATTCGCAATCGTCCGAGGTAGATATGAAAACGGTGGGAGTGTTGGCGCTTCAGGGGGATTTTGAGGCGCATCGGAAGGCGATTGAGCGCGCCGGCGCCCGGGCGATCGAGGTGCGGTCGGCGGAGGATCTGGCGCGGTGCGACGGGCTGATTCTTCCGGGCGGCGAGAGCACCACCATGCTCAAGCTGCTGGATGTGGAGGGGCTCACCGAGGCGGTGCGGCGGTTCGGTTTGGAGAAGCCGATTTACGGGACGTGCGCCGGGGCGATTCTATTGGCGCATGAAGTTTCGCATCCGCATCAGGCGAGCCTCGATCTGATGGATATCGCGGTCGAACGGAATGGTTATGGGCGGCAGATTGACAGCCGCATCGCGAAGGTGCCGGTGAATGATGGCGGGGAGTTCGAGGCGGTGTTCATTCGGGCGCCGATTATCCGTAAGATCGGGGAGGGTGTGCGGGTACTCGCCGAATACGGGGGCGATCCGGTGTGGGTGGAGCAGGGGCGGCACATGGTGACGACGTTTCATCCGGAGTTGACCGAGGATCCGCGGGTGCATCGGCGGTTTGTGGAGAAATTGTAAGCTCGTTGTCCGGAAAGAAACGCGGGCGCTTTTTCCTATGGGTGAAAAGGGGTGAAGAAGCGCCCGCTGTCGTAACGGGGATTAGTTATCTGTAAAAACGCATTCCGCGCGCATTGGGTTACCAAACGCACAAAAAATTTTCTGATTTCCGGAAAGTCGCGCCGTTAGACTGAAATTGTATGCCGGTCGAGTTCAAGGCGGGATCGAACGGCTCTCTCATTTCGGCGATCGCCGAATTTCTTACATTTCACAGCGAAAGTGTTTTAATCGCACCTACCCATTCGGCAGGCGAAGAGGTTGTACATCGAATGGGGCGCGCGGCGGGAGTGCATCGGTTCACGCTACTCACGCTGGCGCTCGATTTCGCGCGGGCGGGGATGGCGAGGATGGGACTGGCGCCACTGACGGAGCTGGGGGCGGAGGCGCTGGCGGCTCGGGTGGCGTATGAGGCCCGGGCGGCGGGGGAGCTGCGGTATTTCGAGGGCGTAGCGGGGATGGCGGGATTTGCGCGGGCGCTGGCGCGGACGATCGCGGAGATTCGCATGGCGCGGATGGGCGCGCGCGAGATCGGGGAGCGCGGAGCGCCGGGTGCGGATTTATCGGGGTTGCTCTTGCGGTTCGAAGCGGAGCTCGAGAAGATGCGGCTGGCGGATCGGGCGCGGGTGTTGGAGATGGCGACGCTCGGGTCGTCGAGATTGGAGGGGTTGGCGGTCGCGCTGCTGGACGTTCCGGTGCGGCATGCGGCGGAGCGGGAGTTTTTGAACGTGGTGATCGAGCGGGCGGGCGAGGTGCTGGCGGCTTCGCGGGGCGGGGAGGGTTGTGAGCCGCGCTCCGTGATCGAACATTTGCAGGCATATTTGTTTTTGGAGAATGCGCCCCGGTGCGCCGCGGGCGAGGGATTCGAGATTTTTTCGGCGCCGGGGGAGGGGCTGGAGGCGGTCGAGATTGCGCGAAGGGTTGTGCGGCTGGCGCGCGCGGGGACGCGGTTCGATGAGATCGCGATTTTGCTGAGGAGCCCGGAGCGGTATCAGCCGATGCTCGAGGACGCGTTCCGGCGGGCGCGGATACCGGCGTATTTCAGCCGCGGGACGGCGCGGCCGGATGCGGGAGGGCGGGCGTTTCTGGCGCTGCTCGGTTGCGCGGCGGAGAAATGTTCGGCGTCGAGATTCGCGGAGTATCTGTCGCTGGGGCAGGTGCCGGAGCGGGGCGACGCGCAGTTAGAGGTTGCCGAAAAAAGGGGACAGACAGCTCTGTCCACTCAGACCGGGGTTGGCGGGCCGGGCGGTGTGGATCGGGGACAGAGAAGTCTGTCCCCTTTTTTCGAGTGGGTGCCGGCGGATGATGAGATGCTCGGCTCGGAGCGGGTGGAGATCGCGGAGACGGCGGTCGATGAGGCGCGCGTGGCGCGGGCGCCGGCAAGCTGGGAGAAATTGCTGACCGATGCGGCGGTGATGGGCGGGCGCGATCGATGGCGGCGGAGATTGGAAGGGCTGGAGCGCGAATTTGAGCTGCGGTTGCGAACGGCTTCCAAAGATGACGATGCGCGGCGGGAAGAGATCCGGCGGAAGCTCGCCCAGTTGCGGGAGCTGGAGGAATTCGCGCTGCCGTTGATCGACATGCTGTGGGAGCTTCCGCGCGCGGCGAAGTGGAGCGAGTGGATCGAAAAATTATCGACGCTGGCGCGCGCGGCGCTGCGGCGACCGGAGCCGGTGCTGGCGGTGCTCGCGGAGTTCGAGCCGATGGGCGAGGTGGGGCCGGCGTCGCTTGAGGAGATCGCGGGGGTGCTGAGCGAGCGGCTGCGATTTTTGCGGCGCGATCCGCCGGAGCGGCGATACGGGCGGGTGTTTGTCGGGTCGATCGATGAGGCGCGGGGACGCGAGTTCGGGGTGGTGTTTCTGCCGGGGTTGGCGGAGGGGTTGTTTCCGCAGAGGGCGCTCGAGGATCCGCTGCTGCTCGATGAGTTTCGACGGGGGTTGGCGGCGAGCGGAGATGACGTTGCCGTTGCGGAGAGAAGGGGGGTTGACGTTGCCGGAAAAAGGGGACAGACAGCTCTGTCCACTCAGGCCGGGGTTGGTGGGTCGGGTGGTGTGGATTGGGGACAGAGAAGTCTGTCCCCTTTTTCCGGGATGGCGCTGCGGGAGGATAAGACTCGCGAGGAGCGGGAGCGATTGCAGTTGGCGTGCGCGGCGGCGCGGGATCGCGTGATTGCGTCTTATCCGCGGATGGATGTGGCGGAGGCGCGGCCGAGGGTGCCTTCGTTTTATGCGCTGGAGCTGCCGCGGGCGATCGAGGGCCGGTTGCCGAGGTTGAAGGAGTTCGAGCAGAGGACGCGCGAGCTGGCGCCGGCTCGCTTGAACTGGCCGGCGCCGAAGGATGCGGACGATGCGATCGACGATGCCGAGTACGATTTGGCGATGTTGGCGCGAACTGGCGGGTCGGCTCGATATTTGATGGAGACGAATGCGGCGCTGGCGCGATCGCTGCGGGCGAGATGGTCGCGGTGGGAGAAGAGGGCGTGGTGCGAGGCGGATGGGCTGGTAACGCGCGACGCTTCGGCGCTCGCTGTATTGGAGGGGAAGCGATTGAAGGCCCGGGCGTGGTCGGCTTCAGCGTTGCAGCAGTTCGCGGCGTGTCCTTACCGGTTCGCGCTCAATGGGGTTTTGGGGATTCGGCCGAGAGAAGAGGCGGCGCCGATTGAGCAGATGGATCCGCTGACTCGGGGAGGATTGTTCCATGCGGTGCAGTTCGCGTTGCTGGAGGAGCTGAAGAGCGCGGGGCTGCTGCCGGTTTCGGCTTCGAATGTGAGCGAGGCGATGGCGGCCGCGGACGGGGTGCTCGATCGTGTGGCGGCGGAGTATGAAGAGAAGCTGGCGCCGGCGATCGATCGGGTGTGGCGCAGCGAGATCGAGGATTTGCGGACGGATTTGCGGGGATGGCTGAAACATGTCGCGGCGAACGATGACGAGTGGATGCCGGTGCA
>JASHWA010000008.1 GCA_030044325.1 Bryobacteraceae bacterium | reverse complement strand
CGAGCAAACCCGGAGATGGCGCGCCGACGACCAGGTGATCGCCATTGTAATTGGCGGCCGTAACGTAGTTGATCGAAGTGAACGGAATGAATCCGGAAGGAAACGGGACGCACCCCGAGCTAGACGAACCGCTCATCCCCGCGCTCCTGCTGGTTAAGTCGATGCTACTCGCGGTAAGTAGCTCGTCGCTGCTGAAGCAGGCCTGCGCGAGCGCGCCGGAGACCTCGCTCACCGTTCCCTGGAGGGTAATCGAGCATCCGCCGCTTGACTGGAGCGTGAGCGTCACGGCGCCGCTCGCGCTCACCGATCCAGAAGCAGTGCCCTGGGCACTGGCCGCCGAGGTAGTGCATCCCGAATTCATCCCGGACAATGTAAAGCTCCCCGAGACTGACCCTCCGGATGCCGGGAGCGAGCTGAACGCCGGGGTAAGCGTGACCATGATGGTGCCTGTTTCCGTCCACGTCGGGGGTGTCGAGGTGCAGTCCGTCATTGTTCCAGACGCGCTGAACGAGCCGGAAAAAACGGTCTGGCCGCTTGCGTCGATCGCGCCGAAGCCCATCAACGCGAGCCACGTCACAAAAGCACACCGGAGCAGATGGAGCAATGAGGAGATGGACCCGCTCGCCTTCGGCATATCCGTTCACTCCGGAGAGGAATTTCAGGGAGCTTAACACAGCCTTATTCAGGAGCGCAAGGATGGCTGAGCGATTGATGGCTGAGCGATTGAGCGACGAGACGCTGCACGGCTGGATGATCCAGGCCGGGCTGTGGAAGGCTCGCCGGCGCAGGGGCGGAGACGGGCAACGTTTCCCTGAAGCGACTTTTCCATGTTCTCTGCCTCCGCGACCGCTTCAGGCACCCGTTTGACGCAAGCGGTCGACCGGCGATGACCACCGCCGCGGGAGCGCCCTTCAGGTTGGCCGCTCCGCCGCTTCTTTCCTTGCGGCAAAGCCTTCCGCGCACCCTCCGCAGACTCTCCCGGCGTCCAATACCGGTGATGTAGATCCGGCGCCCGGATGACCCAACGCAATCGGACGTTGCTTCAACGCGGTGCACGCCCAGGCGGAGTTTCGGGTGGCCGCTGCAGGTCTTTGAGATCGAGAGTATTCACGCCATCGATGATCATAGCGTAGGCTCGCGCCGTGGCCTGGAGTCCAGTCCATGGCACAGTAGCCGGACTCTCATGGTCGGAATGAAAAAAGACGTTGTAGTCCGATGCCTGAACACCCGGGACATAGGGCCACAAGCGGCTCATTTCACCGCCCGGCGCGGCGCGTTCCGGCGCCGCATAGGTGACCACACCCGCATCGTGAAACGCCTTGACCGCGATCGCTTGAAGCTTCGGCCGTTGCGGGCCGCCAGCGTACCAGAGCATTCCGGTGTGCATGTTCGCCATGCGGATGTCTTCGCCGAGTAAATAAGTCTGTATGGTCGCAGTATGTTCGCAGTTGATCATCAGAGCGGTTTTCGAGAACAACTCGTCCCGGTGATCGAGCAGCCAGGTGCCGCTGAAATTGCCGCCGTTGTGATGTCCGCTGGTGCCCGCAAATACGATCGTTCGGCGGCGCTTCTCCCTGGGGATTTTCGAAAAGTACTCCGCCAAGCCGATCATGGTGGCTACTCCGGAGGCGTTGTCTGTTCCCGATTCGAACCATCCGTCGCGGTGCGCGATGACGTAAATAGTCTCATTTGTCGTTCCTGGCAAAGTCCCCCATACGGTCGCGGTTTTCAGGCCCGGTTCCATGTTCACGTCCAGGCGAACCTTGACGTGCGGCGCCTGGCCTGCGGGCATCTTGCCGATGAGATCGCGCACCGCGTATCCGTCGTCCATGCCCAACGAAAAGGTCGGAACGTTGGTTCGGGTTGGATAGAGCTGCGTTCGAATATTTCCCGGCAGCGCGATGATGGCGAAGATCGCGGCGGCGCCTTTGGTTTCCGCGCGCCTCAGTGCGTCTTCCGCAGTGGCGGTGTGCCGCCAGGAACCGGGCAGCGGCATGCTGAAGATGAAAACCGCCTTGCCACGTACGTCCCGTCCGGCGAAATCCGCCTCGCTTCCGGTACCGGCATACACCGCTTCGAGGTCGATCCCCGGTCCCGAGGTCGCCTTGGTCTGATAGGCCGGCTGCGCCGAGTTGAGAGGCAGCGTCTTGCCGCCGCCCGTTGCCGTGATTTCCCACGACTGCGGCATCCACTGGGGCGGCAGATCGAATGGCTGGAGATGAACGTCGGAAAGTCCCAGCTTGTTGAAGTGATCGAGAACCCATTGCGCGGTTTCCGAATCCGCCGACGTGCCGATGATGCGTCCCCAGAACTGCGGATGGCCCTGATTGCGATAGCGGCGCGAAATTGCCGCGAGTTCTGACACATATTCATGCAGACGCTTTCCGTCGATCGCGGCGTAGGCCCTGTTCTCTGGAGCCAGAGGCCACTCGAGCAGAGCGTCCTGCAAATCGTAAAGCGGAGCGGCCGGAATCTGCGCCGATGGCCGGGGAGCCGGCGCCTGGGCCATCAACGATGCGCATAGGAAGAGTGTCACGAGATAGTTCATTTCATGTACCCCCGCTCGCGGTAATATTTTGTGGCGCCCGAATGAAGCGGGACGCCGAACGCCTTCCATACTGTGTGAATATTGTAGGAGTAATTCAGATGCGACCACTGCAATAAATCCTGGTGCTCATCGAGTGCTCTTGCGACCGTGTAGGCGAAATCGTCCGGCATGTCGGCGCGGCCGAAGACGGCGTGGCCGGTTCGCGCCACCGTTGGAATCGGGCGATTTACGCCGCGGAGCAAGCCGATCGGAATATCGTGAAATTCCATATCGTCCTGCTTGGCGATCTTTTCAAGAAGCTCATGCGGTAAAGCGAGGTAATCCAGGTCGAATTTCTGGCTGACTTCATACCACACGTTAAACTCCGGCGCATTGCCGAGCGAGCCGCCGTGAATGATCACGTCGAAATCCGCACGATCGGAGGGAACGATCCCGCGCAGCATCTTTCCGCCCGCCGCTTCGATCGCTTCGCGGGCGAGCCCGTAATACGACATCACCGCGGTTGAAACTTCGTTTCCATCCGTGAGAATGCGCACCGGCCATTTCTTCTGCTTCAACTGGCTTAAGTCCGTGATGCCGAGGCCGGATTTCGCGGCAACGATCAGATAATTCGGCGCCTGAATGGTCGCGATCAGCCTCAGATTCCTGCGCGGCCCCTCTTTATCGCGCGCATAGCCGTGTGCTCCTGAATATGCGTACCACAGGTTCTGCACGCTGGTGACACCGAAATCGACCGGCGCATTGGGCGGCGGGGGCATCTGGTCGCGCGGGATCATCGGGAAACCGGCGTAGGCACGTTGAATGTCACCCGGGTGCAATGCTCCGGCGACTTCGCGTGGTCCCTCCGAGGTCGCGCAGTTGTAGCAGATCTGCACGTCGTATCCGTAGGGCGCCATGGCCGTCTTCACGATCTCGGCGAGTGCTCCCCACGGGCAGGTTTTGCAGGCGCCTGCGATGACCGGGCGTTTTGCCAGAATTCCGTATTCCTGACCAGGAGCCGGAGCGATGATGCCGACGGTAGCCAGCAGTACGACGAGACGAACTGTTTTCATGCCGGCTGATATCATATCGCCGCGGCCGGGGCTTGCGGAGTGAGCTCGAAGCGAGTAGCATTGCGCTTATGAAAACTCGCCAGATGAATCTCGTCCTGTTGACCATCCTCTCCGTAGCCGCAACGGCCTACGCCGCGAAGAAGGTGCCGATCGAACTGGGAGGCGTAGCATGCCAGACG
>JASHWA010000080.1 GCA_030044325.1 Bryobacteraceae bacterium | reverse complement strand
GCGCTGTGGCCGATTTTCTCGCTGGCGTGCCTGATTGTCTGGCTGATGCTGATGTACAGAGCTTATAACGGCCAGAAATGGGTGTTGCCGATCATCGGGCCGATGGCGGAGAAGCAGGCGTAAACCGGCGGGCTGTGAAACCGGTAGCGCAAATCCGCGCCGGCGCGTCTATAGTGAAGATTGCGCTCGCTCGCTATTTTTCTGTCCTTAGCCGGAGTTGTGGCGGCACAATCCGGCTTTTCGCCCACCGGTCCGAAGATTGGTGTGATCGATTTCTACGGGCTGCACAAAGTCTCTGAAGCGGCGGTTCGCCAGGCGCTGGGCGTGCATGAAGGCGACGCGCTGCCGCGCTCCAAGGGGGCCACGGAAGAACACCTCGACTCGATTCCAGGCGTTGTCGAAGCGCATCTGGAAGCGGTGTGCTGCGATGAAGGGCGCATGATCCTGTACGTGGGGATCGAGGAAAAGGGCGCGGCGCACTTCGACATTCGGGACGCGCCGGATGGAGACGCGGACCTTCCTCAAGAAGTCGCGGACATGTACCGGAAGTTGGAGCAGACCTCGCCTGCCTCATCGCGCGAGGATCTGACCAAAGGGTACGGGCTTTCGGCGAATCCCGACGCGCGCGCGATCCAGGAACAGTTCGTGCCGATCGCCAAGCGCTACACGGGCGAGCTGCGGCACGTGCTGCGCGATTCAAGCGATGAAGATCAGCGCGCCATCGCGGTGTACGTGCTGGGCTACGCGCCGGATAGGACATCGGTAATCAACGATCTGCAATATGCGATGAAAGACGCCGATCCGGGGGTGCGAGCCAACGCGGCGCACGCGCTCAAAGCGATGGCGGTGTATGCGAGATTGCATCCGGAGGAGCATCTGCGTATCGAGCCGACGTGGTTTGTCGAAATGCTGAACTCGCTTTCCTGGGCGGATCGCAATCAGGCGGTGGATATGCTGCTGACGCTCACCGACAATCACGACGAATCGACGCTCGAGCAGATTCGCGAGCGCGCGATCACCTCGCTGGCCGAGATGGCGCGATGGAAAGCGCTGTCGCACGCGCTGCCGGCGTTTCTGCTGCTGGGACGCGTGGCGGGGCTGCCGGATCAGCAGGTGCAGGAAGCATGGAACCGCGGGGACCGGGAGGCGGTGATCGAGCAGGCTTTGAATAAGCGGAAGAAATAACGGGCGTGAATGAACGTGAATAGGGTGTACGGGTGGTTCGTGGCTCGTCGTCGGGTGTGGTTGAACGGTGGAATTCCTGAAGCCGACGATGAACAAGCAACGGCGTTTTTACCCCCGCGCTTACGCACGGGGCTTGCCCCCAATCGAATTTTCAAAGAACTGCTTAAAATTTATCGGATCCGGACCCTTTAGCCGAATTTGATATCGGTCGTCGACGCGACCGGCCGCTTGATTTGCGCCGCAACGGCTTGGCAACAGTCATGTACTGCCGGACATCCAATGCACGCAGGCCCGCTCGGCGACTTATCTAGAAAGTCCCTATAGGCCGACCCCGTTCTCCACTGGAAGAGCACCTGGGCTCCTTGCCTACTTTTTAATGGGCAGTGGGGAGTTGGCGGTGCGGAGCAAATACGGATGTAGTTGAAAATCGGGCAAATAGAGTTTTTTTGGAGTCAGGGACCAGGGTTCAGGAACCTGCGGCGACGAGCATGCGGTAGCCGATCCAGGCGTAGTGGAGTGCGCTCCAGGCGGTCAGGATCGCGGAGAGCCAGAGCATCGCGGTGTACACAGGGCCGACCGGGATTCCGTTAAGTTGAAGCAGGACGACCAGCATAAACGCGATCTGCGCCGAGGTGCTCAGCTTGCCCCAGGCGGAAGGCGGGAAATCGCGCAGGGAGGTGAACGCGAACGCGGAGGCGGCGAACAGCAGAATCAGAACGTCGCGCGAAAGGACCAGGATGGCGAACCACAATTCGAGCTTTCCGTCGATGGCGAGGGTCAAAAACGCGCCGCCCAGAAAAATTTTGTCGGCGACGGGATCGAGATACGCGCCAACGCGCGATGCGGCGCCGAGCCTGCGGGCGAGCAGGCCGTCGAGGGCGTCGCTGATTCCGGCGTAAAAACAGACGGCGAACGCGATCGCGTATTGGCGATGCCACAGCAGCCAGTAAACATACGGCGAGAGGACCAGACGCGAGGCGCTCAGCAGATTCGGGATGAGCTTCATCCAGCGCGATTGATTTCCGGCAGCGGGAAGACGTATTGGCCGGCGAAGATTTGAGAAAACAAAGCGAGCAGCGCGGGATGGAGCGCCGTGTTATCGGCGAGAATGTGGGGGCCGCGCAGGTCGAGCGGCGCGCCGCGCATATCGGTGCAGGTTCCGCCAGCCTCGCGAATGAGCAGAACGCCGGCGGCCATGTCCCAGGGATTCAGAGCGAATTCCCAGAATCCATCCAGGCGTCCGCAGGCGACGTAGGCGAGATCGAGCGCGGCCGCGCCGGCGCGGCGGACGCCATGCGAAAGCATCGCGGCCTGGTAGTAGAAATGGATATTCACGTTGAGATGACGCTTGCGCGAAGGGAATCCGGTGGCGAGGAGGCTGGCTTCGATGCGCGAGGTTTTGGAAACGTGAATGGGGCTCTGATTCAAGAATGCGCCCGCGCCCTTTTCCGTGCTGAACAGCTCATCGCGCGTGGGATCGTAGATGACGCCGGCGATCAGCTCGCCCGCGCGCTCGAGACCGATGCTGACGTTGAAGGCGGGAAATCCGTGGGCGAAGTTGGTGGTGCCGTCAAGAGGATCGACGTACCAGCGGAATTCGGAGGAGCCGGCGCGCTCGCCGCCTTCCTCGGCGACGATCGAATGCGCGGGGAATTCTTTCCTGAGCCGGCCGACGATGAGCGCTTCGCTCGAGCGATCGGCTTCGGTGACCAGGTCGAACTCGCCCTTGAGCTCGAATCCGATGCGGCGGGCGAGGAAGCCGTTGATCAGCGCTCCGGCTTCGCGGGCGATACCGGCGGCGACTTCAACGTAAGAAGGCACGCGTCAGATCTCGTACAGATATTTGATGTCGTGCTTGAACAGAAACAGATTGGGGCCGGATTCACGCGTCAGGCGGATGAAATTGACGTCGTAGAACTCGATGGTGCCCTCCACTTCCTGGTTGTCGCTCAAGCGGACGCGCACGGGGACATGGTCATCGATCAAACGTTTGAGATATTTGATCTCTTCAAATGTCTGTTCGGGAGCTTTGGTTTGACTGACTTTTCCGGCCACTGGAATCTTATCGGGGTTCATCACCATAATATCCAGTGCGCGTCTGGGCCTGCAAATCGGGACGCTTGAGCTCGACGCGGACGGGGTGGAAATTGGGCGCGTTGAGGGGAATGCCGCGAGGGTAATAGGCGAGCATGTATTGCGCGCGGAGATCGCGGAGAATTTCCGAGAAAGCGCGGTCGAGATCGGGGAGCGTGGCGGGAAGCCATCGGCCGCCGGTGCTTCGGGCGAGGGTTGCGAGTGCGTGCTCGCCCCCGGTGTTGCGGCCGGCGTCGTTTTCGATGGGGACGATGACCACGGGATACATGACGGCGTCGGCGCGCTGCGCGGCTTCGAGGGCGTCCTGATAGGAGCGGCTGCTGGTGGTGTTGCCGCCGTCGCTGACGATGACGATGACGCGGCGGCCGTCGCGATGCATCAGATCCATGCCGGCGAAATGGATGGCGTCGTAAAGAGAAGTTCCGCCTTCGGGCTTGATCGAGCGAAGATCGTTCTCCATGCGACGGGCGTTGCGATTGAAATCGCCCTGAATGACGTCGTAGTTGAAGGTGTACAGGGCCGCGGTGTCCCGCTCATTGCCTTCGCCGAACAGCGCTTTGAAAAATTTGCCGAGGGCGCGGATTTCCACCGGCCAGTCTTTCTTGGTGGAACCGCTCGAGTCGACCAGCACGGCGATCGAAAGGGGCTTGGTGGTGTAGCGCTCGAAGTAGCGGATCTCCTGGCGAACGCCGCAGTCGTAGACGGTGAACTGATCCTTATCGAGCGAGCCGACCAGCTCGCCCGCGGCGTTCTTGACGTTGACCAGGAGGCGGACGAGCTGCACGTCGACGGAAAATCCGGGGGTTTGCTGGGCGTTGGCCGCGGCAACCGTGAGAATGGCGAGGACGAATCTCATGCCTTGGCTTTGAGGACCGAATCGTCCCATTCGCCGTCGACCCAGACTTCGCCATCGGCGTAGAATTCTTTTTTCCAGATGGGCACCAGGCGTTTCAGGCGATCGATGGCCTCCAGCGCGGCGTCGAAGGCGGGTTTGCGATGGGGAGCCGTGACCACCACAGACACGCTGGTCTCGCCGATTCCGATGCGGCCAAGCCGGTGCACCATGGCGATGCGTCCGATGGGAAAATTATGGGCGATTTCGCCGCCGATTTCGGCCATGACCTTCACGGCCATGGGCTCATAACATTCGTATTCGAGATACAGGGTGGCGCGGCCTTTAGTGTTGTTGCGGCCGACGCCCTCGAAATTGACGAAGGCGCCGTCTTCGCCGCGGAGGAGCTTGCGGGCGACGGCGCCGCCGTCGATGGGATCGCGCGTGAGGGCGAAAAAATGGCCGGCGGTGGGATAGACGATCTGGTGCGTGAAAACTCCGGCGCCTCCGCTTACGGGAGGGAGGAAGGCGACCTCGTCTCCATCGGCGACTGTTGCGGCGGGGTTGGCAAACTGTTGGTTGAGCGCGATGACCACGCTGGGAAGAATTTCGCGGAGCTTGGGATGGCGATTGGAGTAATTTTCGAGCACGCTTTCCAGGCGCGCGCCGGGGGCGACTTCAAGGGTATCTTCGCGCAGGCCGACGATCTCGCGAATCACTCCGAAAAATAAAACATGAACGCGCACGTGCTCATACTAACAGACTGGTTTGAGGTTCCTTCGGTTTCAAGGGGTTTCAGCGGCGCAGCGGCGTCACGGAGAGTAACGCGTTTCGCGCCCGCGATCACTCGCGGGGATCGCGTGGGAGGCGCCCTGATTGCGCGTTGATCCGGCGCGCTGCGCTCGCTTACGAGTCCGAGTGAAAACGGCAACCACCCGCGCCATTGCGGGCGCGGCTCGCACGCCGACGCGCACGCTCTACGATTTGTGCGAGGCGCGGGGACGGCTGGATGGGCGTATTGTAAAAAAGGTGAGGGATTTGGCGCGCGAAAACCGGGCGATCGCGGCGGTTGCCGGGGCGGCTTTTGCGGTTCACCTCTACACGAATCCGAGTTACGGCTACTTCACCGACGAATTGTACTATCTGGCGTGCAGCCGGCATCTGGCATGGGGTTACGTGGATCAGCCGCCGCTGGTGGCGCTGATGGCGTGGCTGGTGCGGGTCACGCTGGGACAGTCGTTGTGGGCGATCCGGCTGCTTCCTGCGATCGCGGACGCGGGCGAAGTGGCGTTGACGGCGCTGATCACGCGAGAGGTGGGTGGCGGGCTGTTCGCGCAGGTGCTGGCCGGGTTGTGCGTGTTGTGCGCGCCGGGGATTCTCACGGTCGACAGTTTTTCTTCGATGAACGCATTTGAGCCGCTGATCTGGCTGGGGTGCGCGTGGCTGGTGATCCGCATGATCAAGAGCGGGAACACGCGGCTGTGGATCTGGTTCGGAGTGCTCGCCGGGATCGGGCTCGAAAACAAGTATTCGATGCTGATTTTCGGCGCGGGGGTGGTGATCGGGCTGATGTTGACGGCGCAGCGAAAACTGCTGTGGACGCCGTGGCTGCTGATGGGAGGGGCGATCGCGTTCGCGATCTTTTTGCCGAACCTGGTGTGGAATATTCAGCACCATTTTCCATTCCTGGAGCTACAGGCGAATATTCGGCGCAGCGGGCGCGATGTGGAGCTGTCGCCGGCGTCGTTTTTGTTTCAGGAATTCCAGGCGATGCACCCGCTTGCCGCGCCGGTCTGGGTCGCGGGGCTGTGGTTCTTTTTTGGGACCGTGCGGGGAAGGCCGTATCGGGCGCTGGGGTGGGCGTGGATTTTCACGGCCATCGTAGTGGTGACCATGAGTCCGCGGATTTATTATCTTTTTCCGGCGTTTCCGCTGCTGTTCGCGGGCGGAGGGGTGATTGGGGAAGGACTGCTGAGGTGGCGCGCGATTCGCGCGGCTTACGCGACGGCGATTGTGGCGACGGCGGCGCTGCTCGCTCCGCTGACGATTCCGCTGGTTGCGCCCGAAAATTATATTCGCTATTCGCGATGGCTGCACATCAGCCAGCCGAAAATCGAGAATCACAGGCTCGGGCCGCTGCCGCAGATGTTCGCCGACCGGTTCGGGTGGCCGGAGATGGCGCAGACGGTGGCGGGCGTCTACAACGGGCTTCCGGCGGAGGTGCGCGCGAAGACTGCGATTTTCTGCCAGAATTACGGGCAGGCGGGAGCGATCGACCTGTACGGCCCGAAGTACGGATTGCCGGCGGCGATCAGCGGGCATCAGAGCTATTTTCTATGGGGTCCGCGCGACTACACGGGCGAGAGCATGATTGTTCTCAACGATCGCAAGGAGCGGCTGGAGCAATTGTTCACGAGTGTCGAAAAGGTCGCGCACGTAGATCATCCGTATTCGATGCCGTACCAGCATTTCGACGTTTACTATTGCCGGGGATTGCGCGGGTCGCTCGCCCAACTTTGGCCGAAGGTCAAGAATTGGGATTGATTTGGCCGAAGGTCGAGAATTGAGATTAAAATGACCAACTGCGTCGAAACGCGGCTGCGGGTGCGCTACGCGGAGACGGACCAGATGGGGATCGTGTATCACGCGAATTATCTGATCTGGATGGAAGTGGGGCGCGTCGAATATTGCCGCAGCGCGGGGATTGTGTATCGGGAACTGGAGCGCGAGGAGGGGATTTTGCTTGCGGTGGTGGAGGCGAGCTGCCGGTATCTGGCGCCGGCGCTGTACGACGAAGAAGTAATCGTCAAAACGTGGATCGCGGAGGCGAATCCGCGGATGCTGCGGTTCGGCTACGAGATGGTTGAAGTGAGCGGAGGGCGGCGCCTGGCGACGGGTGAGACTCGCCATGTGTTTTGCAATCGGGCGAGGAAGCCGATGAAGCTGCCGGAGAGATATCGCGCGGCGTTCGGGATGGAAACGCGCGGGGAGCTTACAGCGTCAGAATCGTGAATATGAAAACATCGATGCTCGTCGCGTTTCTGGCGCTGGGGGTGGTGAGCTTTCGGGCGAACAGCCAACAGCCGCAGCACCTGTACATGTCCATGCCTTCCGGCGATCGCGTCTCGCTGACGGCCACGAACATCGATATGAATCGCGATGGAAGCGCCCTGCGCGTGGTCCGGCTGAGCGGAAACGTGGAAGTAAGAATGACGATCTGCGGGCCTGACGGGGAGAAAAAGAGCTGCCGGGGCTCGGTGGTGGTGCACGCCGATCGCGGCGAATACAATGTGCGCACGGGGGAGTTTCAGCCGCGCGGGAATGTGCGCGTGACGCCGGGGCCGGTGGAGTAGCGGGGCCACACGGGCGACTCCGATATATTGGGGGAATGGCTGAATCGATCCGCGATTTGGATTTGAAGGGAAAGCGCGTGTTCATGCGCGTGGATTTCAATGTTCCGCTCGCCGACAGCGGAAAAACCATCACCAGCGATAAAAGAATCAAAGCCTCGCTGCCGAGTATCGAGTATGCGCTGGGTCACGGCGCGGCTCTGATCCTGGCGAGCCATCTGGGAAGGCCCAAGGGCAAGCCGAATCCGGAGATGAGCCTCGCTCCGGTCGCCAAGCGGTTGAGTGAATTGCTCCAGAAACCGGTCGCGATGGCGCCGGACTGCGTGGGACCGAGGGTGGAGGCGATGCTGCCCAAGCCGGGTGAAGTTCTGCTGCTCGAGAATCTGCGTTTTCATCCGGAAGAAGAGAAAAACGATGCGGAATTTTCAAAACAACTGGCGAGTTTGTGCGATGTTTATGTGAACGACGCGTTCGGCTCGGCACATCGCGCGCACGCGTCGACGGTGGGGATGATCGCGTATGTGAAAAAAGCCGCGGCAGGTTTCTTGATGGATAAAGAGCTCGAATATTTGACAAAAGTCACGAAAAAGCCGGAGCGGCCGTGCATTGCGATACTAGGCGGGGCGAAGGTTTCCGACAAAATCGAGGTCATTCAAAATTTAATCAAGCTGGTGGACCGGCTGCTGATTGGCGGGGCGATGGCGTACACGTTTCTGCGGGCGCGCGGCGAATCGACGGGGAAATCGCTGGTCGAAGAAGACAAAATCGATTTGGCGAAGGAGTTGATGGCGCAGGCGGGGCACAAGCTGGAGCTGCCCGTCGATCACGTGGTCGCGGCCGAATTGACCCCCTGCGTCGAATCGAAAGTGGTGGAGAAAATTCCGGATAATATGATGGCGCTGGATATCGGGCCGGAAACGATCGAGATGTATGAACGGGTGATTCTGGGCGCGCGGACGATCATCTGGAACGGCCCGATGGGCGTGTTCGAGACGGCGCCGTTTGATCGCGGGACGGTCGCGCTGGCGAAGGCGGTGGCCGAATCGGGCGCGGTGAGCGTGGTGGGCGGCGGGGATTCGGAAAAGGCGATTAAATCGGCCGGAGTTGCGGATAAGATCAC
>JASHWA010000079.1 GCA_030044325.1 Bryobacteraceae bacterium | reverse complement strand
CGGCGTCGCCGGATTCGCGGCCGTGATCTGGGCGAACGTTTTTGCGTCGAAAAAGTCGCCCAGGCCGGACCCGCTCCCGTTCGCCGTCGCCACCGCCGGCGCATACGCGCTTACCGTGATCGGAAATGCGTTCGACGCCTGCCCTCCAGAAGTCACCGTAATCGTGCTCGCGCCGGCAACTGCATTCACCGGAAGCTCAATATTGATCTGGCCCGGCGTCACCGCCTCGACATAAGCCGCGATCGTTCCGACCGATACCGTCGCCCCGGCGGCGAACCCCGTTCCGTACACCGCCGCGAGCGACCCTGGAGAAAACGTTTGTTGAAAGGAGACCGCGTTTCCCGCCCCCGTGATTTTCGGCTGGCGAGTGCAGCGAGGCCTGAAACAAGAACAAGCGTTGTCAGTATCCGCATGGCGACAAATCTTAGCAAATCGGCAACGGCTACGCTTTAATAAAAAGATGCCTTTCGAGCACCAGCTCCATCCCCGCGTTGCCCGCAAGCACAAGGATGGAGTCACCGTTCACGTGGATTTACACCCCGGGTTTCTGAACACCAACGGGGTGCTGCACGGCGGAATCACGGCCGCCATCGCCGATGAAGCGGCGTGGCACGCCATCGAAAACCGCCACGGATACGGCGCGCGTCCATCCACCACCACGGAGCTGAAAGTGAATTATCTGCGCCCCATTGCCGGGAAAAAAGTCATCGCCCGCGCGGTCCTGGTGCGCGCCGGAAAAACGCTGTGCGTTTCGCGCGTCGACATTTTCGACGACAAGAAAAATCTCGCCGCCATCGCCATCGTTACCTACATGCTGCTTTAACAGGTCAGCACGATCCGTCCCAGCACCGAACCGCCCTTCAACTCTTCAAATGCCTGCTGCACCGAGTCGAGCGGACGCGTCTCGATGCGGCAGCGGATCGGATATTTCTCCACCAGCGCGAACAACTCACGCAAATCCTCGCGCGTTCCCACCGCGGATGCCACGATGCGGAATTCGCCCGAGACCATCGACACCGCGGAAACCTTGAAGGGCTCATTCGCCATCCCCACGACGGCCATGGTGCCGCCGCGGCGCAGGCACCGCAGCGCCGTTTCATATGCCGCCGGGCTCGCCGAGGTGACCATGGCCACATGCGCGCCACCCAGCGAGCGCAGCCGCTTGTGCACCTGCTCATTGGCCGCGTTGACGGTCCACTCGGCGCCCAGCGATTTCGCGAACTCGAGCTTGTCGTCCGCCACATCGATCGCGCACACGTGAACGCCCTTCGCGCGCGCGATTTGCACAGCCAGATGTCCCAGGCCGCCCACGCCGAAAATCGCCAGGCGCTGCCCTTCCTGAACTCCCGACGCCTTCATCGCCTTATACACCGTGAGTCCCGCGCACAGCAGCGGCGCGGCATCGACGGAGCTCAGGCTCGCAGGCAGGCGCGCGGCGTGCGTCGCGGGCGCGATGAGATATTCGGCGAACCCTCCATCCACCATGCAGCCCGTCACTTTCTGCTTCAGGCACAATTCTTCCTTGCCTTCCTTGCAGAACTCGCATTCGCCGCACGTCCAGTGAATCCACGGCACTCCCACCCGGTCGCCCGCGGCGAGTTCCGTCACTCCTGGACCCGCGCGCGCGACTGTCCCCGCCACTTCATGCCCCAGAATCAACGGAACTTTCGTCACCGGACGCAGAAGATCCCAATCGCCGTCGGCCAGATGGATGTCGGAATGGCACACTCCACAAGCTTCGGTGCGAATCAAAACCTCGCCCGGCCCCGGCTCCGGCGTGGGGACTTCCTCAATCGCCAGCGCCTTTCCGATTTCGCGCAACACCGCGGCTTTCATGCGATCGTTCTTCCTCCGTCGATGACCATAGTCTGGCCGGTGATCCAGTTCCCCGAGCGCGCCGCGAGAAACACGGCTGCGCCGGCGATCTCGTCCGGCTCACCGATCCGGCCCAGCGGCGTTCGCGATTCCGACTCCCGCCGCATTTGAGGATCCTCCCACAGCGCCCGTGCGAAATCCGTCCGCACCAGCCCCGGCGCGATGCAATTCACCCGAATATTGTGCGGACCCCACTCCACCGCCAGATTGCGCGCAAGCTGCATATCCGCGGCCTTCGAAATCGCGTAGATTCCAAGAACGTCGGTGCCCTTCAATCCGCCGATGCTCGACACAATGATGATCACGCCGTCCCGCCGTGCGGCCATCTCCGGCTGAACCAGATTGGCGAGCCACAGATTGCTGCGCACGTTCGAGCTCATGGTCTTGTCGAACGCTTCGTCCGTCAACCCGGTCATCGGTCCGTAATAAGGATTCACCGCGGCGTTGCACACCAGAACATCGATTTTGCCGAACTTTTCGCGCGAAGCCTTGATCAGATTCTCGCAATCCTCGCGCCGCCCGATGTGGCACGGAATCGCCGCCGCTTCGCGACCCTTTTCGCGAATCGCCGCAGCGACCGGCTCGCAGGCATCGAGCTTGCGGCTCGAAACCACGACTTTCGCGCCCGCATCTGCCAGCGCCTCGGCCATCGCACGCCCGATGCCTCGCGACGAGCCGGTAATCACCGCGACTTTTCCCGTTAAATCGAACAATCAAGCCTCCATCCAATGCACGATTTTTTCCGCCACTTCCTCGCCCGCGTCTTCCTGGATAAAATGCCCGGCGCCCGCAATCGGCGTGGCTTCCGCGTGCTTGAAAATCGAGCGAAAAAACGGCTCCGCCGACGCCGTGATCGGATCTTCGCTCCCGAACGCGAGCAGAACCGACACCTCGAGCGTCTTCAGAATTTCCAGCGCCTGCCGGTTTTCGAACGCGCCGGGATGGTCCGCCCGCGTCGGCACCAGCCGCGGAAACACCAGTGCGCCGGTCTGATATTCCTTCGATGGAAACGGCGCCTGGTACGCAGCGCTTTCCGCATCGGTCAGCTTCACCCGCCGCAGCGAATTCCTCATCAGCACCGGCATATCGAGCGACTCCACCCGCTGCGAGAATCGCCGCCAGCGCAGAAACGCTTCGCCCATCGGCGCTCCGATCGGCAAGCCGGTATTCATCGCCACCACGCGCGCGAATCGTTCCGGCATCTGGGAGAGCACGCGCAGCCCGATCAACCCGCCCCAATCCTGGCAAACCAGCGTGATGCGCTGTAAATCCAGATTGCGGATGAATGCCCGCATCCACCGGGCGTGCGACTTATACGTATACGCGTTCGCCGCGGCCGGCTTATCCGATCGCCCGAACCCGATCAGATCCGGCGCGATCACGCGTCCCACGCGCGAAAGCGCGGGAATCATGCGCCGATATAGGAAGGACCACGTCGGCTCACCGTGCAGGCACAAAATCGGATCACCCGGCCCCGCTTCGACCCACGCCACGCGCAAACCTTCGATCTCGGTGTAATGCGGTTCGTACGGAAAAGCCGGCAAATCGCAAAAACGATCCTCGGGAGTACGCAGGACCGAATTTTCCGGCCACCTCGCCGTGATTCCCGCGCGCTCGGCGACCTTCGCGATATCCGCGGGATTCAATCCGCCCATGCGCGCGAGCCAGTCACATAACGCAAGCAGATCGGCGTCGATTTCATGCTCCGGCGGGCGCGGCTCGTAACGGTCCCAGTGCCCAAGAACCATCGCCATCGACGGCCGGCCGCGACCCACATCCGCCAGTTCCATCGCGTAAAGATGATCGTGCGCGCTGCGCCAATACACACGTCCCGCGCGAATCCCGCAGGCTCGCTCCACGCTCACCGCGAACTCGGGACGCACATCCAGCTCCTGTTCCCACAACAGCGGATCGGCGCGCAGCAGCGACAGCTCGCGGTCGGAAGGTCTAATGAAGTCCATTGAGAAATTGAACAATAGCCGCGGCAAGATCCGGTCCGCGGTCATCCTGCAAAAAATGCCGCGCGCGATCGAAAAGCACCGGCCCCTCGGCGTGCGGAAGCAGCTCCTTCATGCGATGGGCGTACTCGACGGGAAAAACCTCGTCGCCCGGAGCCCACAACAGCAGCACCGGCGTCGATGCCAGCTCACCAAGGCGATTCTCGATCATCTTCATATCGGACCACCCGCGGTCGCCTTCGCGCATCGGAATCGTGCGCGGCCAGGTGAGCACCACGTGATCCGAATCCGGCTCGTCGAACACGTGATGATAGGCGCGCGCCTCCTCTTGGCTCATCCCCCGCACCGTCGTCGCCGAGGGCCCGTGCTGCGACAGCGCCTTGTGCCGTTTCATGAAAAATTGCCCGATCACCGGCGCATGCCACGTGGTCCACGGCTTGGGCGACGAATGAAATTTGCCCACGTACCCGGTGAACAGCCACGTGTTCATCAGCACCACCGCGCGCAGCCGCTCGATGCGCTCGAGTGCTGCGCCCACCCCCTGCGGCCCTCCCCAATCCTGCCCCACGATGGTGAACTCGCGCACATCGAGCTGATCGAGAAAACTCACCAGGTCCGCAATATGATGCGCGAATGTCAACGCCGCGTCGTTGCGCGGATGGTCCGAATATCCCGCGCCGATCCAATCCGGCGCGATCGCGCGATAGCCGGCCTCTCTCAGCGGCCCGATAAAATCGCGATACAAATACCCCCACGTCGGATTTCCCGAAAGCAGCAAAACCGGCCGCCCGCGCCCCTCATCGATATACGACATGCGCCGCCCGTTCACCACCACAACGCGCCGCTCGAAGGGAAATCCCGGAAGGGACATGCTCGCAATCGTAGCACGGGCCTCGGTTTCCTGGCTCCAGCTTCCGGGAAGCTTTCCCTTCGCGTCCATGCGCTATTCTCGTGTTCATATGAAAACTCTGCTCGCCATTTCCGTCCTTGCGGCCTTCCCAATCCTCGCCCAGGAAGCCAACGAAGTTCAGAACCACTGGAAGACGTCGCAACAGTTCACCCTCGCCGTAGCCAACGCCATGCCCGATTCCGATTACACGTTCAAAGCCGCGGCTCCCGAGATGAGCTTCGGCGAAATGGTGGTGCACATCGCGCAGGCCAACGGCGCTTATTGCGGCCGCGCGGCGGGCCAGAAATCGCCCATCGGGAAAGCTGCGGCCGATAAAGCCAGCGCGACCAAAGCGCTCCAGCAGTCTTTTGAATTCTGCCAGGCCGCCCTCGCCGGCATCACCGATCTGAACAAAATGATGGGAGCGCCCGGCCACCAGATGAGCGCCCGCGAGCTGCTGTGGGCCGGCTTCACCCACACCGCGCACCACCGCGCGCAGCTCGAAGTCTACCTGCGCCTGAAAGGAATCAAGCCGCCCGATTACGAGTTCTGACTCTTTTCAGCATCTCGGGAAGCTCAGCGCCGACGCGCAGCATCGCTTCCGCGCCTCGTCAAGACCCGCGATAGCCTGACACCGCGGCTCGCATAAACCGAGCCGCGCCAATAGTGGCGCGCGTTTTTGCCCCTTTTTCGAGCAACCTCCTCTAGGAGTGGACCCGCGTGCCTCGGGTGGTTTCCACCCCGCCTATGCGTCACGGCGCCGGCTGCTTCGGGCTCTGCTCTGGAATTTCCAGCGGCGCAACCAAGACGCGCGCAGCCAACCCGCTCGGTATCTTGACGAGGTCTGTGCGATTCGAGAGCTGGATCGATACCGATCCGGCCGTGTTCCGTTCCTTGACCGACAGTTTGACCCCGGGGATCATCCCCAGCCGCTCCAGGTCCCGGAGGGCTGCGGGATCGCGATCTGAGACACTGCTAATGACAGCCGGGGTTTGGAGCGGCCAGCTGAAGAGTGGGGCCTCGTTACGATATGTTCCCGAAGCGTGTTTTCGTGGGATGAGATGACCGTGTGGATCGATTTCCGGGTCGCCCAGGATCGCTGCCACTCGATCCTCAAATC
>JASHWA010000078.1 GCA_030044325.1 Bryobacteraceae bacterium | reverse complement strand
CGGTTCTGTGAGATTGAGCTGGCCCAGCAAATCGCCGTTGATGTGCGTGATCTGCTGCGAATGGCCCGATTTTCCGTCAACGATGAACAGGTCGCCGATATTGGTTGGCGTCGAGATCAGCACCGCGGTCTTCGATCCGTCCGGCGTGGCATTGTAAGAGAAAAGATCGTAATTGCCGTCCGTCAACGCGCTCACTTTGCCGCTTTCGGCATCCACGCGTTTCAGATTCACGCGTCCCTGCTCGGCGGACGCGACGATGATCGTGCGGCCGTCGGCGCTCCAATACGGTTTCGAGCGTCCGCCGCCGCGCGGCGGGGCCTGATCGCCTCCCACGCCGCCGGCGATGTCGAAGTCGTACCCTCCCGTGAGATTCTTGGGAGTTCCGCCCGGCTCCGCACTGGTGACGAACAGGTCAGGCTGGCTGTAGGAACGCGCCGGCCCGCCGCTCGCATCGTGATTGAGGTCGCCGATAAACGCGATTCTGCGCCCGTCGGGACTGAGCACCGGGCTATGAATCGGTCCGTCGATGCTGGCGACTTTGCGCATCGCGCCGCCGCTCGCGCTCACCATGTACAGATCGCTGTCCGGGGGCTGAAAATCCGATTCCTTCACCCGATTCGACGTGAAGTAAAGACTGGAGCTGTCCTTGGACCAGGTGATATCGGATTCGGCGAACTCACCCGAGGTGAGCTGCCTCGCTTTCTGCGGCGCGCCCGGCGTTCGCGGCGCGTCTACTACCCAGATGTGGTTCTCGCGGCCGGCTTCGAAATATCCCGCTCCGTTCAGCCGGTACTTAGCCGAGGTAATCACCCGGACATCGCTCTCTTCGACCCCGGGTTTTTTGTCGAAATCGCTTGCTAGCGTGGTGCTCGAAAATGCGATGGAGCGTCCGTCGGGCGACCAGACCGGATCTCCCGCTCCTTTGGGCATGTCGGTGAGCGGGCGCGCTTCGCCGCCGTCCATTGAGAGCAGGTAAATCTGGGCCGGTTGCGGTCTCCCGTCCTTCTCGGCGGCGCGCAGAAACGCCACGAATTTCCCATCGGGAGACCAGCGGGCCGCCGAATCGTGCGGTCCCGAGGTCAACTGCCGCGCAGGACCGCCGGACGACGGAATCACCCAGAGTTCGGTCTCGTAACCGTCATGCTTCGGCGTGACCTTCACATGGGTATAAGCGACTCTCGATCCGTCCGGCGAAATCCGCGCGTCGCCGATCCACTGGAATTGATAAAGATCTACGTCCGTAATCGCGCGCTTACCGTCGGCGGCGAAAAGCAGGGCGCTGACACTCAAAAGAACGACGAGCCGAGAACAGAGGCGGAGTTTCATGGCGCTTAGATTATCACCTTTGCGCCTCCGCGGCATCCCCGCGACAGCTGTGGGCGCGGGCCAGCCTTCCGCTACAGCTGGCAGACAGTTGGTACGCGCGATCTGATAATCGCGCCTCATTCTGTCCGAATCCGAGGCCGCGGGCCGTCAGGCCGCGCGTGCCACGCGCTACTATTTCATATTAATTTCCTGACGTGTTGAAATACGGGATTCCCGCGTTCGCCATCATTTTGTTGAGCGCCGGCAGATCCGCGGCGAGTTTGTCCAGATCCGCAACGTCTTTTTGCAACTGCGCCGAAGCATCCTGCGCTTCCGCGATCTGCCGCGATGTCGGCGCGCCCGTGAAGTTGTCCAGTTGCCCGATCAATCGCGCGATCTTCTGCGTCACCGGCGGCGGCCTGTACGGTCCCCCTCCGCCGCCGCCTCCTCCACCTCCGCCTCCGCGCCCGCCCGCGGATTCGAAACGATCGGCAACCGTCTTCGATCGCGCCAGCAGATCGTCGGCGGACTTTTGGATCGCGTCGGAAATCTTCGCGCCGCCCGGCTGTTTCCAGCTATCCGTCAGATTGGTGAGCGAAGTCCGGATGGCGATTGCGCGCCGGCGGGCCATCTCCGCTTCGCGCGTCAGCCGCACCAGCGTATCGATCGTCTGCCGCCGCGTGCGCCGGTCCGAATCGGAAACCTGAATGCGTGGATCCTGCTCCACCGTGACCGTCTTCGAGTCGGTCTTCCCCGCGAGCGCCACGGTGATCGTGTAAGCGCCCGGCTCAACGATCGGGCCGCGGCCCTGCGGCAACCCGCCACGGCCGAAGCCTCCGCCTCCTCCTGCGCCGCGCCCTGGACCTCCCTCGATCGGCGTGACTCCGAATTCGTTCAGCAACTCACCCTCGAGCTGCTCGCCGCCCGCGGCCTGCTCTGCCGGCGGCGCCGCTGCGCCCGCGGGTGCAGTTCCACCACCACCGCCGCGACCTCCGCGTCCCCCACCGCCGCCGCGACCTCCGCGACCTCCGGCCGCTGCCGGAGCCTCAGCCGCAAATGGCGGATCGGCACGCAGATCCCACGCCGTGCGCGTTACCTCGCCGGCTTCCGCCGGTGCGTTGAACTCGCGAATCTTGGTCCCCGTTCGATCCGTGATCGTCACGTGCACCGGTCCGGCGGCCTTCGAGTAGTAATCGAGCAGCGCACCGTTGGGCGCGTTGGGCGCGTAGAACAGGCCCGACCCGATGAATCCACGGTAGTCCGCCATCTTCCATTCGACCGCCGGCCGAGTGTCGAACAGCTTCAGGTCGCTCGAGAGAACTTGCGCGTTCATCTGTTCGAGCACGTTGATGTCGTCCATGATCCAGATCGAGCGCCCGTGCGTCGCCAGAATCAGATCGTGCTCGCGCGGGTGAATCTGAATGTCGAACACCGGAACCGTCGGCAGACCGTTCTTCATGCGATGCCAGTTCTGCCCGCGATCGAAGGTCACAAACATTCCGAACTCGGTTCCGGCGAACAACAGGTCCGGATTCACCGGATCTTCGCGGATCACGTGCACCGTTCCCGCGTCCGGCGGAATCCCGTTGGTGATTTTCGTGAACGAATCGCCGTAATTGGTGGTGCGGTAAATGTAAATCGCGTAATCCGCGCTGCGATGATTGTCGAAAGTCACATAAGCCGTCGCCGCATCCTTGTACGACGGCTCGATGCGGCTGATGTATCCGCCTTTGGGCGCGCCGGGCATGTGGCTGACGACGTTACTCCAGCTTTTCCCGCCATCTTGTGACATCTGCACGTTTCCGTCGTCCGTTCCCACCCACAACACCCCCGCGCGTACGGGCGATTCCGCGATGGCAGTGATGCATGGCCACGCCGCGACGCCGTCATTGCGCGATAAAACTCCCGCCGTATCCACCGTTTTGCCGAAAATCACCTGCTTGTTGCGATCCGCCTTGGTGGTCAGATCCTCGCCGAGCACTTCCCATGTGTCGCCGCGATCGGTGGATTTGAACAGGTGATTCCCGCCGTAGTAAATCGTGTGCGGATTGTGCGGCGAGATCATCAGCGGGGAATTCCACTGGAAGCGGTAACGCGCCACCTGGTCGTTGGGCTCCTGCGGACGGATGTTTTTCGATTCGCTCGACCGCAGATCGCGCCGGTTCAGGTTCCCGTCCTGCGCTTCGGCGTAGATGATGTTGGGATCGGTCGGGTCGATGCGATCGTAGAATCCGTCGCCGCCCTGCACCGCGATCCAGTCGTCATTGCCGATCCCCAGGGACT
>JASHWA010000007.1 GCA_030044325.1 Bryobacteraceae bacterium | reverse complement strand
GCGAAAATTCACGGTCTTCGCGCCGTGGTCGTCATGGCGGAAAACGCCACGCCCTCCAAAATCGCGGCCACCCGCGGCTATGGCGCCGAGGTCGTGCTGCACGGCCGCATCTGGGATGAAGCCAACGAAAAGATGAAGCAGCTCGCCGCCCAGCACGGCTACACCGTGATCCATCCCTTCGACGATTTGCAGTTGATGGCCGGACAGGGAACGCTCGGAATGGAAATCTACGACGATTTTCCCCAGGCCGATATCGTCATCGTGCCCATCGGCGGCGGCGGTCTCATTTCCGGAGTTTCGATGGCTCTTAAGGCGCGGAATCCGCGCATTCGCGTGATCGGCGTCGAATCCTCGGACGGTCCCGCGATGCAGCGCAGCGTCCAGGCCGGAACCCTGGTCACGCTCGATGAGATCGCCTGCATCATCGACGGCCTGCGCGTCAAGCGCGTCGGCGAGAATACCTTTCGCATCGTCCGCGATTACGTCGACCGGATCGTCACCCTCCCCGATCGGCGCATCTTCGAAGCCATGATCTGGATCATGTCCCACACCAAACTGGTGGTCGAGGGCGCCGCCGCCGCTCCCGTCGCCGCCCTGCTCGACGGATTGATCGACGCGCCCCCAGGCTCGAAAGTCGTGTGCGTGCTGAGCGGAGGCAACGTCAACCTCGATCAGCTTCGAGGGCTCAAGTGGAATTAGCCGGCCCGCTCTCCGGCATTCGCGTCATCGATTTCGGGAGATTCATCGCCGGGCCGTACTGCGCCATGCTCCTCGCCGATATGGGCGCCGACGTCGTGCGCATCGATCGCAGGCAGGGCAGCGAGGATCGCTACACCGGTCCCGTAACGCAACACGGGGAGGGCGGCGCGTTCATTTCGCTCAATCGGAACAAGCGCAGCCTGACGCTCGATCCCTCCAAGCCCGAAGCCCCGGACATTATTCGACGGCTCGCCGCGAGCGCCGATGTCGTCGTCGCGAACTTGCCGGTCGCCGTGATGCGCAAAATGGGCATCGATTACGAAACCCTCCGCGCCATCCGGCCCGATATCATTCTCGCGCGCGTTTCCACCTTCGGGCCCGACGGCCCCTACGCCGGGCGCGTGGGATTCGATACCGTCGCGCAGGCGATGTCGGGCGCCATGCGCCTCACCGGATTCCCCGGCGCGCCCGTCCGCTCCGCCGTTCCCTTCGCCGATTACGGAACGGCGCTTCACACCGCCTTCGGGGTGGTCGTCGCCCTGCTTCATCGCGCGCGAACCGGCCAGGGCCAAATCGTCGACGGCTCCCTGCTCGCCACCTCGGTGACCTTCATGCAAGCGCTGCTCGCCGAAGCGAGCGTCATGGGAATCGTGAGAGAACAGCGCGGCAACGCCGCGTTTTACTCCGCGCCCGCCGATACTTACCAAACCACCGACGGATGGATCGTCGTGCAGACCATCGGCGCGGACATGTTCGCGCGATGGGCCCGCCTGGTCGGCCGCCAGGACCTCATCGGCGACGAACGCTTCTCTACAGACCTTTCCCGCGCCGATTCCCGCGCCATCGTCACCGACGCGATGAAGCGCTGGCTTGCGGGAAAAACCACGGCGGAAGCGATCGCCGCGCTTCAGAGCGCCCGCGTCCCCGCCGGTCCCGTCCATGACCTGCCCGACGTGCTTGAAGACCCCCAGGTCTCCGCGCGCGGGATGCTCGAATACATCGATTATCCCGGCGCGCCCAAGCCCGTCCCCATCGCCGCTCCCGCCCTGCGGCTTTCTTCCACTCCCGCGTCCATCCGCCGGCGTGCCCCCATGCTCGGCGAGCACACCGGCGAAGTTCTCCGCGAGCTCGGATACTCGAGCGGCGAGATCGCGGAGTTCCGCGCCAACCAGGTCGTCTAACTACTTTTGCAAAGTCTGGACGTAGCTCACCAGGTTGGTGATGCGCATATGCACTTCGGCCTCGCTGTAGCTCACCGAAGAGAACAGGCTGCCCCAGATCGGCATTTCCTTTGAGCCATGCACCGGCGAATCCACCTGCTTCAGCACCGCGAAAACATGCGACGACGGATACTTCCCGCCGTTCTTCGCCGCCAGCTGCGTCAGGTCCGCGGGCTGCTTCTTCAGCACCGACGCCGCCGGACCGGTGCCCGTTCCATCCAAACCATGGCACGGCGCGCAGTACGTCCCGAACATCTGTTTCCCGGAAGCGGGCGAGGTTTGAGTGATTGGCACCTTCTTAATCTGTTTATCCTGAGCTTGCATCACGAGCGAACCCAGAAGTGTCACGAAAATCATTGTCCGCATAAGCCTCCTTCACGAAGCGACGGTCGCGGACAAAACTGCATCCCGAATGCCTCGAATATCGGACGCGTTTTCTTCGGCTTGCAAAAATCGATGCGTGATATGCGCCATGAAATCAGCCCGAGTTGGGTCTTTTCACGCAGAATCGAGTCTTCCGCCACGTCGGCGCCCGTTCGCCGTCGCCCCGCCCGCTACCGCGGGTCCGTCGAGCCGCGGCAGCGATGCCGCGGGCTGCGCTGCGCAGAAATGCCTGAAAAAGCAGCAAATCTGCGCCAAATGAGCCGCGCCTGAGCGCCGCCACTACCGGCACGCTATACTTTGAGGAACGCATCGACGTATGAGCGCTCTTGATCTGTTCGAAAAGACGCCCCTCGCCGCGGTTCAAAAATATTGGAACGATCGGCCCTGCAACATCCGCCATTCGCCCAAACAAATCGGCACGCGCGAATACTTCGATGAAGTCGAGCGCCGCAAGTACATGGTCGAGCCGCACATCCCCCGCTTCGCCCAATTCGAAGCCTGGCGCGGCAAAAAAGTCCTCGAAATCGGCTGTGGACTCGGCACCGATACCATCAACTTCGCCCGCGCCGGCGCGCACGTCACCGCCGTCGATCTCTCCGAAAAATCGTTGGATCTCGCCCGCCTTCGCGCTCGCGTTTTCGGCCTCGAAGATCGCATCCGCTTCATTCAGGCCGACGCCGAGCATCTCGCGGCGAACGTCCCCGCCGAACCCTACGATCTCATCTATTCTTTCGGCGTCATCCATCACACCCCTCACCCGGAGCGCGTAATCGCGCAGCTCCCGCCATTTACAAAACCTGACACGACCGTGAAGATCATGGTCTACTACCGCTGGTCCTGGAAAGTTCTCTGGATTCTCGCGCGCTACGGCAAAGGCGCCTTCTGGAAGCTGGACCGCCTGATCGCCGCTAATTCCGAAGCGCAGACCGGATGCCCCGTCACCTACGTGTATTCGCGAAAACAAGGCGCTGCTCTCCTCGCGCACGCCGGCCTGCGCGTCACCAAAGCGGAGGTCGATCATATCTTCCCCTATCGAATTCGCGATTACGTCCAATATCGCTACGTGCGCGTCTGGTATTTCCGCTGGATGCCCCGGCCGCTGTTTCGCGCGTTCGAAAGAACCGCCGGCTGGCATCTGTGCCTCACCGCGGCCCCTGCCGCACGCCCGTGAGCCCCGCGCCGTACCTTTCCGTGGTCGCCACCGCGCGCAACGACGATCACGGCGGAAATCTTCTCGGCCGTATGCAGGCCTTCGTGAACGGACTGCTCGCACAGTGCGCGCGTCATCGCGTCCCCGCGGAGCTGGTGCTGGTCGAATGGAACCCTCCGCCCGATCGTCCTGGCCTCGCCGAAGCCCTCGATTGGAGCGCGCGCAGTGAGTTCTGCGATGTGCGCATCGTTTCCGTTCCCGCCGCGCTGCACCGCCGCTTCGCCCATTCCGGCGCCCTCGGCTTGTACCAAATGATCGCGAAAAACGTCGGAATCCGCCGCGCCCGCGGCGAGTTCGTTCTCGCCACCAATATCGATATTCTGTTTTCCGACGAGCTTTTCCGCCTGCTCGCCGAGCGCCGCCTGGCGCCTGACAAAATGTATCGCGTGGACCGCTGGGATGCCATGGCCGGCGTTCCCCTCGAACAGCCCGTCGAGGAGCAGCTGCGCTGGTGCAATTCCCACCTGCTGCGCGTGAACCGGCGCGAAGGCACCTATCCGCTCCATCCCGACGGTTCCCTCAAAATCGACGCGCGCGATATCGTCTCGCCGGAGCAGGGAATCACGCTCGGCGCCAACTGGTTCCCCCGCGAGATGTCCGGCGATGAGCCGTTTCGCTGGGTCGAAAATGACGCGGAGCTGTTGCTCACCCGGCCCTCGAAATTCCTGAAGCTCGACGTCGAGCCGGGGCCGGGCGTCGAAAATGAGCCGTTCACGCTGGAGCTCCGCGATCCCGCCGGCGTCACCCTCCAAAGCGCGGAGATCGCCCGTCGAACCATGGTCGCCGTCGCTGTCGAAAACGCCGGCCCCCGCATCGTTTTGCACACCGCGGACGGCGGTAACCGGATCCCCAACGATCTGCGGACCCTCAATTTCCGCCTGTTCCGATGCGAGCCCGCCGAAAGCGGCCTGACCTCGGCGCCCCAGCGAATTCGCGCCAACCGGTTCGGGTGGATCTCGCGCGCCGCACGCGCGCTCACCGCGGCCCTTGTTCGAAGCTCGGAAATTCGCATCCCCATGTCGCCCGCCGCTCTCGATCGTTTGGACCTGCATCAGGACGGATCGGCCGTCTCCTTCGTCCTCGGACCGCTCTTGCGGCGCAGGAATCCTCGTACGAAAATTCTCGCGCACGGCCTCGCCGCCATCTGGGGCGACGAGTGGTACGACGTCGAGCGCTTCGGTGGCGAAACTTTTCGCTGGATGCAGCGCGAAGCGGTCCTCACCCTGATTCTTCCCGAATCGGCCGCATCTGCGATTTCCATGCTGGTCGAAGCCGGTCCCGCCGCCGGATTTCGCGGAGCAACCCTGGAACTGCGCGACGCGAGCGGTAATCTTCTTGTCGAACAACACCTTTCCGGGCGTACCCGCGTCGAGCTGCCCGTCTCCAAAATCCGCGGTGCGTTGACCCTCCATCTCAGGGTCGTCGGAGGCGAATCGCCGCGCGCCGTTCCCGGCGATCCCCGCACCATGGCGCTGCGCCTGTTCTCCTGCGAGCTCGATCCGCCGCCGCAGACGGCTCCCGCGCGCGAATTGTCGGAAATCTTGCCCGGGCTCTGGTCGATGCGTGAATGCAATCTGCGCAGCCAAGGCCTCATGCTTTCTCCCGGCGCCGAACTTCTGCTGCGCGACGAAGGTGAATGGAGTCTTGATCTGGCCGCACCTTGCGGATCCGCCGCCGTCGAGATTCGCGACGCCTATGGTGCGGTGCTGTTTGAAGGCAATATCGGCGAGCTGCGCTCCGTTCCCCTCGGCGTGTTTCGTGGCTACACTCTCCTGTGCGTCTCCACCGACCGTCCGCTGATTTTATTGGGCCTCGCGCGCGCCGGTGAACGCGGCGTCCCCGCTCGAGTTGCCAATCGCATTCACGCCCCCGCGTTTCTGCACGTCAACGGCTGCGGCGATTTTACGCTGATGGCCCGCGAGCGCTGGCTCGATCTGCGCGGTTACCCGGAATTCGACGCCTTTTCCATGAACATCGATTCCGTGCTGTGCTGGGCCGCGCATCACGGCGGCGCGCGCGAGCAAGTGTTGTGCGACCCCATCCGCATCTTTCACATCGAGCACTCCACCGGCTCCGGCTGGACCCCGGAAGGCGAGCGACAACTGTACCAGCGCATCGCCGCGCGAGGAATTCCCTGGGTCGAGTTCAAAGACGTCCTCGCCTGGGCCACGGCCATGAACCGCTACGACGCGCCCATGATTTTCAACCCCGAAACCTGGGGCCTGCGCGACGAAACCTTGCCGGAACGCTCCCCCTGATCGGTGAGCCGCGCCAGCCATCGCGCGGGTTCTCGCCCCTTTTCACATCCCCCGCCCGCCGGTTGTAACCCCGTCACCTGTTGAGCTATCATGAATCATCTCCACCGCATTTCGTAGCCGCGACATTCAGGTTGCGTCGCTTTCTTCGGAGTGAATCATGAATATTTCCGTCGTGGGCTTGGGGAAATTGGGCGCCGTGCTCGCCGGGGTTATGGCGGAGCGCGGCCATGAAGTCACCGGCGTCGATATCAATCCGGTGTTTGTGGAGGCCATCAACCGCGGCCGCGCGCCGGTGCGCGAGCCGGGGCTCGATCAGATGATCGCGCGCAACGCCGCCCGCCTTCGCGCCACCACCGACGTGCGCCAAGCCGTCGCGCGCACCGAGATCACCTTTGTGGTGGTGCCCACGCCCTCCTCGCCCGACGCGACTTTCTCGCTTCAATATGTTTTAAACGCGGCCAAGCCCATCGCCCTCGCGCTCGCCCAAAAAACCGCGTATCACCTGGTCGTCATTTCGAGCACGGTGATGCCGGGATCTACCGGCGGGGAAATTCGCGCGCTGCTCGAGCGCGTTTCCGGACGCCGCTGCGGCCCCGATTTCGGCCTGTGCTACAACCCCGAATTCATCGCGCTCGGAAGCGTCATCCGCGATATGTCGCGCCCCGATATGATTCTGATCGGCGAATCCGACGCGCGCGCGGGCGATCTGCTCGAAAGCCTCTACCGCACCGTCTGCCCCAACCATCCTCCCGTCGCGCGCATGAATTTCGTCAACGCGGAGCTCACCAAAATCTCCGTCAATACCTTCGTCACCACCAAGATCTCCTACGCCAACATGCTCGCCGAAGTTTGCGAGCGCGTCCCCGGCGCCGACGCCGAGGTGGTGGCGAACGCTATCGGCCTCGATTCCCGCATCGGGCGCAAATATCTGCAGGGCGCCTTGGGCTACGGCGGCCCGTGCTTTCCACGCGACAACAAGGCGTTCGCGCGCTTCGCCCACATGCGCGGCGTGGACGCGACCCTCGCCCGCGCCACCGACCAGGTCAATTCGCGCCAGGCCGAGCGGCTCGGCGAGCGCGTTCTCCAGGCGACCGCGGAAGGCGACCGCATCGCCATCCTCGGACTGTCCTATAAGCCCGATACCGAAGTTGTCGAGGAATCCCAGGCCATCATGCTCGCCCGCATGCTGGTGCGCGCCGGCGCCAAGGTCGCCGTCTACGATCCGGCCGCCATGGAGAACGCCCGGCGCGTGCTCGACGGTTCGGTGGAATATGCCCCCTCCATGGAGGCGTGCGTCCACAATGCCGCGGCCGTCGTGATCGCCACGCCCTGGCCGCAGTTCAAGGATCTTCAGCCGGAGAAGCTCACCACCGGCGCCCGGCGAACCGTCGTCTTCGACTGGTGGCGATTGTTGCCGCGCCAGGATTTCGAGCCCGTCGCCGATTACTTCGCCTGCGGTGAGGGTGCCGGCGGCGCGCCCCAGGCGTCGCCGCTGCGCGTAGCCGCATCGCCGGAATAAGGAAGTGGCTTCGCCGGGTCCAAAGCTGGATGAATCCGCGCCAGCCGCCGCGCCGTCCGCCAAGCCTCGAACCCTCGCCTTCTGGCTGCCCGCCGCCTATGTCACCGCGCTGATCGTTTTCGAAGCGTGGAACATGATCCCCGGCCTCTCGCGCGCCTGGTTCTTCCTCTCCGACGAATACGTCATTGTCGCCGAAGTGATCCGCTTTCTTCACCTGGACTTTCATCAGCACTTTTTCGATATGCCGGGCACGCCGCTCATATTTCTCTCCGCGCTCCTGTGGGGACTTGTGTACGCGTGCGGCTTCCTTCTGCACCTCATCCCTCACGGCGCCGGCCTGGAAGCCTTCACCTTCGCCCATCTCCAGCTCTTGTTCGAAATGATCCGGTCGATCACGCTCGTCTGCGCCCTCGCCTCCATCGCTTTGGTGTTTGTCGTTGCGTCGAAACTGACCAATCGCGCCGGCGCCGCCGTTGCGGCCCTCCTGGTGATGATGTCGCCGACCTACGCCGCTTACACTTCCTTCATCCGCGTCGAGTCCATGGCGATGTGTCTCATCCTCTGCTCGATCCTCGCCTTGCTGCGCGCCGTTCAAGCGCCCAAATCCGCCTCCAGCCGGCCTGAGATTCGCTGGCTTCTCGTTTCCGGCGTTCTCGCCGGCCTCGCCGCCGCCTGCCGCTTTCATTCGGTCACCGCGTCCCTCCCGGTGTTGTTGCTATTGCTGATTTTCCGCGTCCGCCCCGCTCCCCGCTACCCGCGAACCATCGTCGTCGCCTGGAACCTCGCCCTCGTATTCGCGCTCGTCGCGGACTGGGCCTTCGTCGTGGGCGCCCGCACCGGCTATCTTCAGCGCTCACCCTTCGGGCGCGGTCTCATCGCAGGCTGGCCGCTCGCGTTTCAAACGCTGGGCCCTCTCGCTGTCGCCGCGGGAGTCGTTTTATTGTGCGCTTGCGGCTTGCGCCTGCTTTCCAGAACGCGCCCCGCGCTCCGCCGCCTCACCCAACCCGGAATGCTTGTGTTGCTGGGCGGCAGCGTCATCGGCTGCCTCGCCGGAGTCCCTACGCTCCTGTGGCAATACCGCTATTACCTTGCGAGCATTACGATGTACACAACCACCTACTATGACCGGGACAGAGTCGGCTGGCCGCTTCTCAAAAACGTCGCCTGGGTCGTCAATTATTACCTGCATTTGATCGCTCCCAGTCCCGTCACGCTGGCTCTCCTCGGTCTCGGCGCGGTTCTGATCGCTGCTCGGCGGGACCGCCTGGGCTTGCCTGTACTCGCGGCCGGCATCCTGTTCTTTGTATCCAAGCCGTTCACCCTGTTCGCCGCCGTGCATCACTTCCTTTTGTGGCTCCCGTTTTATGGAATCATCGCGGGCTACCCGGTCGCCCTCGCTTACGACGCCCTTCGCCGCAGGCCGCATCGGGCGACCGCTGCCAATGTCGCGTTGATCGCAGTGTTGATCCTGCTCTGCTCGATCATGGTGCCCGGACCCCGCTCCGCGCGCCGGACGACAGCGGCCGCCGAGCTGAGAATGCACAACATCGCGCTCGCCACCAACTGGCTTCACTCGAGCACGCCCTCAAACGCTTCCGTCGCCGTCGCGTACTTCGCCTTCAACCCCGATATTTTTTACTTCGTGACACGTTCCATGCAGGTTCCCGAACCGGCCTCTGTATTCGATGGGCGGCAGTACATCGTGTGGTGGGGCGGCCGGTCGGAGTTGCAAGGCCGCAAGGGCTACGCCCTGGCAACCCCCCTCGACTTCCCCGCCACCAACCACCCCGGCGACCGGCTTTCCCCCTATCGCGACAGCCGATTCCGCCGGCTCGAAACATTCGGAACCCGCCCCAACCAGGTGGATGTTTTCGCCTTCGACCTCACCGCCCCGCGCGCGGGCGGTTGAGAAAAACGCTTTTTCCGCGACGCGCCATGGCCACGATGATCCTGCTGACAGGCTGAGGCGCGACAGTAATCGAGCGCGTTGGTCGGTCTGTCCCCTTTCTTGGGTACCCCGACCTGGCCCACCAGCCTCACCCCATCCACCCGCGGTACACTTCAAGCAGTGGTTCAAACCGACGGTTCTCGCAAACCCCGGGTCTTGATCTTCGTCGTCGCCTATAACGCCGAAAAGACCATCCAGGAGGTCGTCCGCCGGGTCCCTCCCTCCCTTGCCGATTACGACACGGAAATCCTCATCATCGACGATTCTTCGCGCGACCGCACCTTTGAGCGCGCCCACGATATGGAAATCGCCGGGGAATGCCCCTACCCCATCACCATTCTCTACAACCCCGTCAACCAGGGCTACGGCGGAAATCAGAAAATCGGTTTTCATTACGCCATCGA
>JASHWA010000077.1 GCA_030044325.1 Bryobacteraceae bacterium | reverse complement strand
TGGTGCGTTTCATGGAGGTGAATTTTCATTCTAGCAACCCCATCCGCACTGTTCGTGGTGCGTTGCGTTTCGGGAAACAGTGGCCAGTGGCCAGTGGTCAGTGGCCGGTGCGCGGCAAGCGGGGTTTTTACTGGCCGCTGGCCACCGACTACTGGCCACTTATCCGCTACAGCACCCGCAGCAGATCGCGCGGGAATTCGACCATCCACCTGCGCTCATCGCGGCGGGCCTCGTAATCCGCCCGGGAAACACTCACCGCGATTCCGCCCGAGAACTCCAGTCGCACCCCCTCGGGCTTCTCGATCACGCGTTCCAGATCCACGGGAATCTGGTTCGCGCCCGGCCGCCCATTCGGCGAGCAAGCCCGCAACTGCTCCGGCCGGACGCACAGCGTCACGCGGTCGCCGCGCAGATGCCCGGGGAAGTAGGGGCCATCAAGCTCATATCCGCCCACCTGCACGCGGCTCGAATTCCTTCCCGGATCGAGTGCGCGAATCTCCGCGGCGAGCAGATTAAATTTGCCGAGCAGCCGCGCGACGTCCAGATTCGCCGGTTGATCCAGAATCTTTCGCGGCGAGCCGCTCTGCACGATGCGGCCTTCCCTCAGCACCAGCATCTCCTCGCCGATCTCGAAACATTCGTCCAGATCGTGCGTGACCAGCAGAACCGGCGTCTTGAAATCCGTGCGCACGCGCTGGATCGCTTCGTAGAATTCCGCCCGCAGGGGGGCATCGAGTCCCTGCGTGGGCTCGTCAAGCAGCAACACCCGCGGCGATCCGATCAGCGCCCGCGCAATCGAGCAGCGCTGCCGCTGCCCGCCCGAAACTTCATGCGGCCGCCGGCCCGCGGCGTCCTGAAGCCGGAAGCGCTCGATCATCTCGTTCACGCGGCGATGGCGTTCGAGGCGCGGGCGCTTTTCCACCGCGAACTCCAGGTTCTCGCGCAGCGTCATGTGCGGGAACAACGCGTAATTCTGGAAAACGTATCCGCAGTTGCGCCGCTGCGGAGCCAGGTTCACATGCGCCGCGCCGTCGAACAGGATCTGATCGTCGAGCATCACCCGTCCTTCGTCCGGCCGCACGAACCCCGCGATCGAATCGAGCGTCAGCGTCTTGCCCGAACCGCTAGGCCCGAACAAAACCGTCACGCCTGCTTCAGCTTTGAATTCGAGGTCGAGCGAAAATTCAGCCGAATCAGGACGCGCGGGAAATGTTTTTCGAATGCGGGCCTGAATCATCGCGTTTTCAGAACCAGCCGGTTGGCGACCGTCAGGATCACCAGCGCAATCGCCGAAATCACCAGCACCAGCACCCGCGCGACCGCGCCGTTGTTCGATTCCACTGCGTCGAAGATCGCAATGGCGAGCGTCTGCGTGCGGCCGGGAATGTCGCCGGCGACCATCAACGTCGCGCCGAAATCGCCCAGCGATCGCGCGAAGGCGAGCGCGGAGGCGGCGAAGATCTGGCGGCGGACCAGCGGCGCCGTCACGCGCCAGAACAATCGCCATTCCGATGCGCCCAGCGTGCGCGCCGCGCGTTCATAGCTTCGATCCACGCTCTCAAACGCCGCGCGCGCCGATTTCACCAGCAGAGGAAACGAATGCAGCAGCGCGGCCAGCACCGCGGCTTTCCAGGTGAACACCAGCGGCGATCCGAAAATGTCCTCCCATAGATGCCCGACGGGACTCGCGCGGCCGATCACCACCAGCAGATAGTAGCCGAGGACGGTCGGCGGAAGCACCAGCGGCAGCGTGACAGCGGCGTCCAGCGCTTCCTTGCCGCGAAACTCCCGGTTCGCCAGGATGTAGGCGATCCACAATCCCGCCCCAACCGCGATCGCGGTGGAAACCACCGCCACGCGCAGGCTCAGCCACAGCGGGAACCAGTCGATCGGCATCAGTTGGGTTTATTGTAGCGGGGCGGACAGCTCAAAGTTGTTTCCGTGCGGCGGCTGCGCGCTCCCGAGTTGGCTGGACCGCCGCGCGCAAGGATGAACGGCGGCAAAAATTCTCACTTGACCTCATGATAGACGGACCAGGTTTGCTCGACCGCGGATTGCCAGGTGAAATGGCGAGCTCGGTCGATTCCGCGTCGAATCAGATCTCCGCGTAGGGCCTGGTCGCTCGCCAGGCGGAGCAGGGCGCTCGAAAGCTCGCCGGTATCGTGCGGATCGATCAGCAGCGCGGCGTCGCCGGCGACTTCGGGCATCGCGGAAGCGCGCGAAGTCACGACGGGAACGCCGTGCGCCATCGCTTCGAGAATCGGCATGCCGAAGCCTTCATCGAGCGAAGGGAACGCGAAGATGCGTGCGCGCGCGTAGAGATTTTCAAGGGCGGCCGCGCTCAGATAACCGGGAATTTCAATCGAAGCGCGGCGCGGACTGTGCTCCACGTTTTCCAGTTCCTCGGCCGCGCCGAATCCGTTCGCCGCGCCGGCGAGCACCAGGCGCCAATCCTGGGGAAGACGCTCGAAAGCTTTCACCAGACGCGCGACATTTTTTCGGCGCTGGATGGCGCCGACGAACAGCACCAGATTCTCGCGGGGCTGGTTCGAGGCGGGAGGGATGCGCACGCCGTGCGGGATCACCCGAATGCGCGCGGCCGGAATTTTCAGCAGCGTTTCCACCTGCGCGGCCGTGAATCGCGAAACGGCGATGATCGCGTCGCTCAGCCCGGCGGCGCGCCGCGCCTGATCCGCGAAGCGGGCGCGAAATTCGGGCGTCGAGTATTCGCCCGTGAGCACGAAGAGGTCGTGAAAGGTGGTGACGCCGCGGCGCGCGCGAGCGTCCAGCCGCTGGTTGAGCGCATGGAAAACATCCCCGGGCGGCGCGCCGACGAATAAGCGCCGCGCCACGTTGGGAGGAATATTTTCGCGATACGAGCGAACGAAGCGATGCGGCCGGTAGCAAAACAGGAACTCGTCATCGGGGTGAGCGTGCGCCAGCCCGAGCATGATCTCGCGCGAATACACGCCCACACCGGAAAGATTGCGTCCGATGCTGTAGGTCGCGTCGAGGGCGATGGTCATCTATTCTCAGCTTGAGTCAATTTGAAAATCTCAAGTCTGACTCATCCGCGCTGCGACGCGCGGCTTCGCCGATGCGAGGACCAGGCCGACGGCCGCGATCGCCGCGGCGGTCAATCCCCAGCCGCTCAACAGCTCGTGCTGGATCAAAAATCCCGCGAGCGGCGGTCCGATGATCTGCGCGGTTGACGTCAGCGACTGCGTCAGGCCCAGCACCACGCCTTGCTCCTCGCGCGGCGCGGCCTGAGTGATGATGCTGGTGAGCGTAGGACGCACCAGCGTTCCGATCGACGCGATCGCGGTCGCGACGATCAGCATGGGAACGGAAAACGTGTAGGCGAGCGTCGCGTAGCCCGCCGCGTAGCCCAGGAATCCCACGCGATTCAGATTCGATTCGCCGAATCTGCGCACCATCTTCCCCAGCATGGGACCTTGCAGAAAAATTCCCAGAAATCCGGCGAAGGCCCAGGTGAAGCCGACCTGCTCTGGTCCGAAGGGAGCGCCGTGCCAGACCAGGCGGCGTTCGGCGTAGAGCGGAAATCCGGCGGTGAACATCGAAAACGCAAGCCCGAAGGACAGGAACTGAAACAATCGCGTGGCGAGATCGGGGTGGCGGAAGTAGCGCGCATATTCGCCCCATTCGAGCAGGGAAAGCCGCCGCCCGCCCGGGCCCTCCGCGCGCGCGACGCCGGTTTTGACCGCGGGAAGCAGAAACGTGGTCGCCATGATGCTGGTGAAAGAAAGCGCGGCGGCCGCGAAAACCGGCCATTGGTAGCTGAACTTTGCCAAATAACCGGAGACGGCCGGCCCTATCAAGAAACCCATGCCGAAGGCGATGCCGATCACGCCGAACGATTTCGCGCGCTCTTCCGGACGCGTGACATCGGAGATATAGGCCTGCGCGAGCGAGAGATTTCCGGCAGTCGAGCCGTCGATGATGCGGGCGAGAAAAACCACCCACAGGTTTGGCGCAAAAGCGAGCACCAGAAATCCGATGAGCGTTCCCATCTGGCTCAGGATCAGGAGAGGCTTACGTCCTGTAAAATCGCTGGCGCGGCCGAGCAGCGGGCCGGAAATCAACTGGCACGCCGCGTAGACGCCGATCAGCAGGCCGACTTGCGTCGCCGTCGCGCCGAGTTTTTCGGCGTAAAAGGGCAACAGCGGGATCATGATCGTCAGGCCGAGCACATCGACGGCGACAATCAGAAAGATGGCCAGCAGAGGCGAGGATCGCAATTTCCATAATGCCAAACATGAGAGGATAAGCGTATGAACTCGCGCCGGCTCACTCTCGCCGCGATAGCGCTCGCCGCGCTCGCCGCGTTCGCCTCTGCCCAGGATCGCACCATGTTTCCGCCCGTGCGCGGAACGCACCAGATGATCGGAGCGGGGAACAGCATGGAGGTCGAGGCCGGGTACCGCATTCTCGAACAGGGCGGAAACGCGGTGGACGCAGCAGCGGCCGCGATCCTCGCCGCGACCGTCACCGAGCAGGATCACATCGGACTGGGCGGCGAAGCGCCGATCATGATCAAGCTCGCCGGAAAGCCGGTGGTGGTGATCAGCGGGGTCGGTGTGGCGGGATCGAAGGCGACTCCCGAATTTTTCGAGCATCGCAAAGCCTACCCGTGGGAAGACGCTGGGCGCATTCCGCCGGTTCCCAGTGCGGGGTTGCTCGCCGCGATCACGCCGGGAACGGTGGACGGAATTCTGGTGGCGCTCGAAAAATTCGGCACGCTGAGCTTCGCGCAGGTCGCCGAGCCGGCCATCGAGCGCGCCGACGGATTTCCCGCAACCGAAATTTTTTCGCTGTACCTCAAGCAGAGCCGGCGCACGATTTCAATGATTCCGACGTCGGAGAAATTTTTCTTTCCCGACGGCCACGTTCCCGAACCGGGCGAGATGGTCCACATGCCGGACCTGGCTCGCACGCTGCGCGAGATGGCCGCTGCCGAAAAAAAGGCGCACGGAAATCGCGTGGCCAAGCTCGAAGCGGTGCACAACGAGTTCTATAAAGGATCGATTGCGCGGCGCATCGGGCGGTTCAGCGACGAGAACGGCGGCCCATTCACTTACGACGATCTCGCCAAGTTCCACGCCGAAACCGATGATCCGCGCACCGGGACTTATCGCGGCTACACCGTCAACAAGCCGGGATTCTGGACGCAGGGGCCGGTGATGATCGAGGCTTTGAATATTTTGGAAGGCTTCGATCTCAAAGCGATGGGGCATAACAGCCCGCAGTATCTGCACACGGTGATAGAAGCGGTGAAGCTCGCCTTCGCCGATCGCGACCGCTACTACGGCGATCCCAAATTCAGCAAGATTCCCGAAGAAATTCTGCTTTCGAAATCCTACGCGGCGGAACGGCGCAAGCTGATCGATCCCCATCGCGCGTCTATGGAAAGCCGGCCCGGGAACCTGGGCGCGTCGGCGCCGGCGACCGGCTCGAACGGACCCAGCCGCGGCAACGATACGACCTGCGTGGACGTGATCGACAAGTGGGGCAACGGCGTTTCTGTCACGCCGAGCGGCGCATGGCTTCCCTCGGTGATCGCGGGCGATACGGGGATCGCGTTATCGGAGCGCGGCGAATCATTCGTCATGACGGCGGGTCACGCGAATCAGGTCGCGCCGGGGAAGCGCCCGCGCGTCACGCTTAGCCCCATGATCGTGACCAGGGACGGTCAGCTTTATATCACCATGTCCACTCCCGGCGGCGACAATCAGGACCAGGCGCTGTTGCAGGTGTTCCTGAACATGATCGATTTCGGAATGACGCCGCAGCAGGCGGTGGAGGCGCCGCGATTTCAGACCGACCAGTTGTACGCGTCGTTCGGATTTCACGAATTCGTGCCTGGGCAGGTGACGCTCGAAGGCCGGTTTCCGATCGCCACGGCGAAATCGCTCGAGCAGATGGGGCACAAGATCGTGATGGGCGGGGATTGGAGCAACGCGTCCGCGCCGGTGGTGATCCTGACGAAAAATGGCGTGTTGACGGGCGGAGCAGACCCGCGGCGCAGCCGGTTCATTTTCGCGCAGTGAACGCGGGCGGCGCTAAAATCCGCCGTCCAAACTAAAGATGGCAGTGCGAGAGACCGCGCTTTTCGAGATATTGCTGATGATATTCTTCCGCGCGCCAGAATTCTCCCGCGGGGACGATCTCCGTCACGATCGGCCGCCGGAAACTCTTCTGCGCTTCATCGCGCGAGCGCCGGGCTTCGGCTTCCTGCTCCGGAGAATGGAAAAGAATCACTGACCGGTACTGTGTGC
>JASHWA010000076.1 GCA_030044325.1 Bryobacteraceae bacterium | reverse complement strand
TCCGCTGGATCATGCGGCTGCGCAGAATCTTCAGCGCAGCGCTCCCGCGGCGCGCCAGCAGTTCCGCGCCGCCAGCGCCGCATCGCGCCCCATGACCCAGGCCACGCGGTCCGAAGCGCGTCCCAGCACGCCGGCCCGTCCGGCGGCACAAGAGCGCCGTACCACCGAGCGCGAGAAATCGACCAAGAAAGGTCGCGAGAAGAACACCAAAGACCGCAACTGAGCGATGTCAGCGAGCTGCGGCAGTCATGCCGCGGGTACATCCGCGTTGTTCACGCCAGATCGTACCGGTCGAGATTCATCACCTTGCTCCACGCGGCGGCAAAGTCGTTTACGAACGCCTCTTGCGAGTCCTCGCACGCGTAGACTTCCGCGATCGCCCGCAGCTGGGAGTTGGAGCCGAACACAAGATCCGCGCGCGTACCGCTCCACTTGAGCTCACCCGTCGCCCGGTCGCGGCCCTCATACACGCCTTCCTCCGCCGAAGCCTGCCACCTGGTTTTCATGTCGAGCAGGTTGACGAAGAAATCGTTGGTCAGCGTCTGGGGCCGCCTGGTGAACACGCCGTGTTGGGACCCCGCGAAGTTCGCGCCGAGCGCGCGCATTCCGCCCACCAGAACCGTCATCTCGGGAGCCGTGAGCGTCAGCAACTGGGCCCGATCGACCAGCAGCTCCTCGGCCCGGCGAGGTTGGCCGTTCTTCATGTAGTTGCGAAAACCGTCCGCCACCGGCTCCAGCACGGCGAACGAGTGCACATCGGTCTGTTCCTGTAACGCGTCGGTGCGCCCGGGCGAAAACGAGATCTTCACATTGTAGCCGGCTCTCTTCGCCGCTTCCTCGACCGCCGCGCAGCCGCCCAGAACGATCAGGTCCGCAAGCGACACCTTCTTGTTGCCCGTCTGCGAGCCGTTGAACTCCCTCTGGATCGCCTCCAGCTTCGGCAAGACCTTGGCGAGCTCAGCCGGCTGGTTCACTTCCCAATCTTTTTGCGGCGCGAGCCGGATGCGCGCTCCGTTCGCTCCGCCGCGCTTGTCGGAGCCGCGGAAGCTGCCCGCGGAGGCCCACGCGGTCGCGACCAGTTGCGAGATCGACAATCCGGACGCGAGAATCTTCGCTTTCAGAGCGGCGATATCCTGGCCGCCGATCAATTCGTGATCGACGGCGGGAACCGGATCCTGCCAGAGCTGCGGCTCCTTGGGAACCAGCGGGCCGAGGTAGCGCGAGACCGGCCCCATATCGCGATGGGTCAGCTTAAACCACGCTCTGGCGAACGCGTCCGCGAACACATCGGGATGATCGAGGAAACGCTTCGCGATGGGCGCATAGACCGGATCAAACTTGAGCGCAAGATCCGTCGTCAGCATTCCCGGAGCGCGATGCTTGGAAGCGTCGTGCGCATCGGGAACCGTCCCCGCCGCCGCGCCATTCTTGGGAGTCCACTGGTAGGCGCCGGCCGGGCTCTTGGTCAGCTCCCAATCGTACTTGAACAGGTTCTCGAGAAAATGGTTGCTCCACTTCACCGGGGTTTGGGTCCAGGTAACCTCCGGCCCGCCGGTGATCGTGTCGTCGCAGTTGCCGCGGCCCAAGCTGTTTTTCCAGCCGAAGCCTTGCTCCTCGATGGCGGCGCCTTCGGGCTCGCGTCCGACATGCTTTGCCACTTCGCCCGCGCCGTGGGTCTTGCCGAACGAGTGCCCGCCGGCGATCAGCGCGACAGTCTCCTCATCATTCATCGCCATGCGCGCGAACGTTTCCCGAATGTCGCGAGCCGCCGCAATGGGATCCGGCTTCCCGTTGGGACCTTCCGGATTCACGTAAATCAGCCCCATCTGCACCGCGCCGAGAGGATTCGAAAGCTGGCGATCGCCCGAATAGCGCTCATCGGCGAGCCAGGTGCGCTCCGGCCCCCAGTAGGTTTCGTCGGCTTCCCACACATCCGCGCGCCCTCCGGCGAAACCGAACGTCTTGAAGCCCATCGACTCCAGGGCGACGTTGCCGGCGAGAATCATGAGATCGGCCCAGGAGATTTTGCGCCCATATTTCTGCTTGATGGGCCACAGCAGCCGGCGCGCCTTATCGAGGTTCGCATTATCCGGCCAGCTATTGAGCGGCGCAAAACGCTGCATGCCTGCGCCGGCTCCGCCGCGGCCGTCGGCGATGCGGTAGGTGCCCGCGCTGTGCCAGGCCATTCGGATCAAAAGCGGGCCATAGTGACCGAAATCGGCCGGCCACCACTGCTGCGACGACGTCATCAAAGCGTTGAGGTCCTGAACCACCGCTTTGAGGTCGAGGCTCTTGAATTCCTCGGCGTAATTGAAATGCTTGTCCATCGGACTCGCGAGCGGCGAGTTCTGGTGCAGGCTTCTCAGGTTGAGCTGATTCGGCCACCAGTCCACATTGGTCGGACCGCCGGCCGCGTGTTTCGGCGCGCCGTTGATCACCGGGCACTGCGCCTGGGTTGGATTGACAGCCGCTGCTGCGGCCGTGACTTCTTTTTCCATGAGTTCATCCTCCTTCGGATTGGTTAAAAAACTGCAAGTTACGATGATCGCCGGGCAGCGCATTTCGCGCACAGACCCCGGAAAATGAGTTCGCATTCGCGAAGAACCCGCTTACCCAGCGAGCCCGATCGAGGCCGCGGCACGTCGTACCATTCCACGTCCTCCACCTTGCCGCAGCGGTCGCAGATGAAGTGGTGATTGCGCAGTCCTTTCGCGTCAAATCGCGCGGCGCGGCCCTCGACGGCCACTTCGCGCACCAGTCCCGCCTCGACCAGGTCGCGCAAATTGTTATAGGTCGTGGCTCGTGAAGAGCGCGGGTCCTTGCCGGAATAACAGCGGCGATTCACGGCTTCGAAAATTTCCGCGGCCGTGGGATGCCCTTCGTGCTCCCTCAGGAAGGCCATCACCGCGTAGCGCTGCGGAGTGCACCGCAATCCGCCCGCCTCGAGCGACCGCTTGATCGGATCGGTGTTCACCAATAAATTAGATTATGTCTAATTTGACACCTTGTCAAGCGTGGGCCTTGCAAGCTTCTGACTCACGACGAAAGGGTACTCCCTGAAACCGGGAGGGAACCTGAGGACCGCGATCTTCGTAGAATCGAATAGGGGCCACACCGTGTTCCATCTGATCGCCTTCGGACTTTGCGCCGCGCTGTACTTCCTGCCGTCCATCGTCGGCCGCGCCAAGCGGAACTTCCCCGCCATTTTCATGCTGAATCTGTTCCTGGGATGGACGGTCATCGGCTGGATCGTGGCTTTGATCTGGGCGTCAACTGCGGATTTTCCCGTGCCGGCGACTCCGGCTCACCCCAGCTGCTCCGTCTGCCGGACCCCGATCCAAGCGGGCCAGAACTTCTGCCCCCATTGCGGGAGCCGCTTAACGTGGCCTCAGGGCACGCCGGCATAGGGCGACCCCGTGCACGGCGTAATTCGGTAGAGTACTTCAGAGCTATGGCCACGCATGATCAAAATAGGACATACTTCGGTTGCTGAGCCTCGGGCCGGTTGAGCTTCCACTACCCGAATTGGCGCGACGCAGTCAATCGCCGACGCCTGGAGGTATCCCGGCCCGGGCTCCAGCGCCACGCCACCCAGCCTCGCGCGCCATAGGACCGAGCGGGACAGAGGGATCGGAGAAGATCCATCCATCCCGCCCGTTTTGAAAGGTGCAAAACAGTTATCTGGTACTTCGGCCAGGGAGGTACCAAGCATTAGGTCGTAAGGTGATTTTTGCGAATGGTTTATGCGCGTTCTCGCGCGACCCGCCGCGCTCCGGGAATGTGTTAACATCCGGCGAGAAGCGCCGGGAAAATCGCATGACGTCCGGAGCCTACCAACCGGGTATTGACGAGCTGTTTGCCGCGGTTTATCAGGAGCTGCGCAGGCTTGCCTCCGCGGTGAAAGCGTTTGATAAGAGCGAGGGGAACTAAATGGACCCCGCGCGCTGGGAACGGGTGCAGGCGCTGTTTCATGGCGCCGTGGATCTGGACGATAGCGCGCGCTCGCGATTCCTGGATGCGTCCTGCGAGGGCGACGGTGCGCTTCGGGCCGAGGTGGAGCGAATGCTCGGTCAGGACGCGCGCGCGACGCTGCTCGATCGCGATGTCACGGATGTAGCGGAGGACCTTTGCGGCGATGCGCTTTCGTCTTTGTTCCGCAACTCGAGCCCGTATCGCATTCACAGAATGCTCGGCGAAGGTGGAATGGGGGTGGTTTATCTCGCCCAGCGCACCGATCTGGGCAATCCGGTGGCGATCAAAATTCTGCGCGACGGTTGGCTGTCGCCCGCTCGCCGCGAGCGCTTCGCCAGCGAGCAGCGCACTCTGGCACAGCTCAATCATCCCTTCATCGCGAGGCTCTATGATGCCGACGCCCTTCCCGATGGCACTCCCTTCTTCGTCATGGAGTACGTCGAGGGCGTTCCGCTCACCCAATACTGCCAGCAGCGGAAAAGCTCGCTCGATACGCGTCTGCGCCTGATCCGCGCGGCCTGCGAAGCGGTTCTCTACGCGCACGAGCATGGCGTCATTCACCGCGATCTGAAACCCTCCAACATCCTGGTGAAGGACGATGGAACCGTTCGCCTGCTCGACTTCGGCATCGCCAAGCCGATCGAGAATTTCGGGGACCGCAATCATGGGACGCTCACCGGCCTCCGCTTGATGACCCCCGCTTACGCCTCGCCGGAGCAAATTCGCGGCGAGAAGCTGGGAATCCAAACCGACGTCTATTCGCTCGGCGTCATCCTCTACGAACTGCTCGCCGGGCGGCTGCCCGTGGACCTGTCGAATCGAACGCCGGCGGAGATGGAAAAGATCGTCGCCGAACAGGAGCGCGAGAGACCGTCGGCGCTCGCCCGGAGGGGCGCGCGGCCCGGTGAATCAGACGCTGGAGTTGTCCTCGCCGAGAAATCGGATTGGGCTGACCTCGACGTGCTCTGCATGACGGCGATGCACCCGGATGTCGAGCGCCGCTACCGCTCGGCCGGAGCGATGATCCGGGATATCGACCATTACACGCGCCGCGAGCCGCTCGAAGCGCGGCCGGATTCGTTCGTCTATCGAGCCGGCAAATTCGTCCGCCGGCACCGGCCGGCCGTCGTGGCAGGAGCCCTCGCCTGTGCAGCCGTGGCCGCCTTGGCTGCCTTGGAATTCAGCCCTGGCCTTCACGCCGGATTTCCCTGGACCCGGACGCGGGTCGCCCCTCCCCCAATCACCTCGCTGGCGGTGCTGCCGATGGCCAATGCGTCCGGCGATGCCTCGCAGGATTACCTCGCCGATGGGATAACAGAGGCTCTGATCACGGACCTTTCCAAGGTTCGGGCGCTCAAGGTCATCTCGCGCACCACGGCGATGCGATACCGCGGAGACCGGCAGCCGTTGCCGCAAATCGCCCGGCAGTTGAACGTGACCGGCATCGTCGAAGGCTCGGTCCGGCGCGTGGGCGGCCACGTCGAAATCGCCGTTGAGTTGATTCAACCCGCCGCCAATACCCGTATTTGGGCAGACCGCGACAACTGGCGCTTGCAAGATATGCCGGACTTGGAGCGCGAATTGGCGCGCCATATCCTGCAACAGACACGCGTCGCCATTCGTCCCTCGGAGGAGAAACAGTTAGCCAGTCCTGAATCGGTGGTTCCCCCGGCGCAGGACCTGTATATGCGCGGCCGCTTTTTCTGGAACCTCAGGACCCGAGCCGCTCTGTTCAAGTCCGTCGACTATTTTCGCCAAAGCATTCAGGCCGATCCGAACTATCCTCAAGCCTACGCGGGATTGGCCGACGCCTACGTCGAACTGGTCGGCTTCGGGGACGTGAAGCCCGGGCAGGGAATTCCGGAGGCGAAGGCAGCCGCGCTGAAGGCGATCGCCCTCGACGACTCGGATGCCGAGGGGCACAACGCTCTCGGCTATTGCGCCGGATTGGAGTGGGATTGGGCGGGAGCGGCCAAAGAATTTCAGCGCGCGATCGAGTTAAACCCCGGATACGTGGCCGCCCTCTATCAGTACGCCTTCTTCCTGTCCACCATGGGACAACACCGCGAGGCGACGGCCCTGGCTGGACAAGCCTTGGAGCTCGATCCTCTTTCACCCGTCGTCTCCTACCGGGCCGGCCGCGTTTATTTCCAGGCGCGCGATTTTCCCAAAGCCACCGACCAATTTCGCCGCATCCTGGAGCTCAACCCGAGCGATCCGTTGGGCCTCTACGGGCTGGGACTGGTCTTGCGGGCCCAAGGAAAACCCGACCAGGCGATTCCGTACCTTCAGAAAGAGAGTTTTGAACAGGGATTCGATCTGGACGCCGCCTACGCGGCTGCGGGCAATTCGGCGCAAGCCCGCAAGAGGCTTACCCGCGATCTCGATCGGCTCAGAGCGGAGAAGGTCTTCATACGGCCGCCCCTGGTTGCCCAGGTGTACGCCAGCCTGGGCGATAAAGATGAAGCCATCCGCTGGTTGGACCAGGGCTACCGGGAACACGATGCGTTCATGATCCTGTTGAAGGTGTGGCCTCCGTTTGACGCCTTGCGCTCGGATCCCCGCTTCGAAGCGTTGGTGCGCCGCATGAACTTCCCGCCGTAGCCTGGCGTGCTCGAATCGGGGTCCGCTGCAGCCGTCCGCGATGTAAGCTAACCCCAGAGGGACCACCCAAAATGCTTCTCGCCGATTACGCACATACCCGGCGCAGCCTGCTGAAAAATGCTGCCTGGGCTGCGGCCGCACTGGCTTGTCCTCAAGCTCGCGCCCAGACGCCTGCCGGGAGCGGACCACCGTGCATGCCCTTCTTTCCGCCGTCTTTCCGCAACCAGCGGATCAAAACGTCGGGCGCGGAGATCAACGCCGTGATCGGCGGCTCCGGCCCGCCCGTGCTGCTGTTTCATGGTGCGCCGCAGTCGGTGATTACCTGGCGCCTGATCGCGCCGGATCTCGCCAGGGATTTTTCGCTGGTGATCTGTGATCTGCGCGGCTACGGCGACTCGAGCAAGCCCGAAGATCAGCCCCGGCACGCCAGCCAGTCGAAGCGGCCCATGGCCCTCGATGGCGTTGAAGTGATGGAGCGTCTCGGCTACCGCCAATTCTTCATGGTTGGCCATGACCGCGGCGGGCGTGTCGGCCGGCGCATGGCGCTCGACCACCCGGATCGCGTGCGGAAGCTGATCGTCATGGACATCGTCCCCGCGCATTATCTCTACTCACACGTCACCATCGAATTCGTTCAGGCGTATTTTCACTGGTTCAACTA